>NZ_JBHUYG010000002.1:0-121281 GCF_042668795.1 Pedococcus sp. NPDC057267
CCCCGGGACCACGGTCCCGGGGGCGCCGTCGTGTGTCGCCGCCGTCGCGTGCCGTCGTCGTCCCACGCCGGTTCCGTGGGGTGCCGCACCCGGCCTGACCTGCGTGTTCGTGGCCGGCGTGATGGGGTGGGGTGGTGCCCTCCCCGACCCCCCTGAGACCCCACCCGACGGCCACGGGCGGCGCGGCCGTCGTCCCCGTGCTCCTCGCGCGGGCCGGTGCCGCGCGCGACGGCGCCGACCGGGGCGGGGACGACGGTGCCGCGATCGCGCCCGAGGTCGGCGCGCTGCTGACGCGGGCCGGCGGTGCCGCCGGGGACGTCGGGCAGTCGCTGGACCTGGCGCGCGGGCTCGGGGCGGTCCTGCCCGGGCCCGGCGAGGGGCGGACCGGCGAGCTGTGGTCGGTGCTGGCGACCCTGGGTGCGGTGGACCTCACCACAGCCCGGGTGGTCGAGCCGCACCTGGACGCCCTGGCCATCCTGCGCCAGGCCGGCGTGGACCGCTCCGCCGCGCCGCAGGACGCGACGTGGGGCGTCTTCGCCGCCGAGGGCCCGGGGCTGCGGCTGTCCGCCACGCGCGGCGGGGACGGGACCTGGCGGCTCGAGGGGGTCAAGCCCTGGTGCTCGCTGGCGGACCGCCTCAGCCACGCGGTCGTCACGGCCCACACCGGTCCGGGGTCGCGTCGGGCGTTCGCGGTCGAGCTGCGTGCTCCCGGCGTGACGGGTGGGGGCGGGACCTGGGCCTCCCGTGGGCTGCGCGACGTCCCCAGCCTCGCGACGCGGTTCGACGGCGTGCCGGCGGTGCCGGTGGGCGAGGACGACTGGTACCTGACCCGACCCGGGTTCGCCTGGGGCGGGATCGGTGTGGCGGCGTGCTGGTACGGCGGGGCGGTCGGGCTCGCGCGGGCGATGGTGGCCGCGGCCCGCACCAGGCCGCCGGACCAGGTGGCGCTCATGCACCTCGGGGCCGTCGACGGCGCGCTGCACGCGGCGCGATCGTCGCTGCTCGAGGCGGCGAGCCTGGTGGATGCGGGGGACGCCGAAGGGGCGCAGGGGGCCCTGCTGGCCCTGCGGGTGCGCGGCGTGGTCGCCGAAGCGGTGGAGCGCGTCCTCGCGCATGCCGCCCACGCCCTGGGGCCGGGGCCCCTGACGGGGGACGAGGAGCACGCGCGACGGGTGGCGGACCTGCAGGTGTACGTGCGCCAGCACCACGCGGAGCGCGACCAGGCGGTCCTGGGGAAGTCGCTGCTGGACGGCGGGGGAGCGCCGTGACCGCGCCCCGGCCACCGCGGACGGCGGCGCCGGTGTTCGACCACCGGGAGCCGGGGACGGCCGAGTCGCAGTGGCTGGGCGCCCCGCAGTGGGTCGAGGTGGACCGTGCCACGCCCGTGCAGGTGCTCGCGGGAGTGGACCACGTCGTCGTGCTGGCCGCCCACCCCGACGACGAGACGCTCGGCTGCGCAGGACTGGTGGCCGCCGCGTCCGCTTCCGCCGTGCCGGTCACCGTCGTCGTCGCCACCCTCGGGGAGGGCTCGCACCCGGCGTCGCCCACCCACACGCCCGAGGAGCTCGCCGCACGGCGCGAGGACGAGGTCCGCCGCGCCGTCGCGGTGGTCGCCGCGGATGCGACGGTCGAGCTGCTCCGGCTCCCGGACGGTCGCCTGGAGGACCACGCGGACGTGCTGGCTACGACCCTGTCGCGTCTCGTGACGGGGCCGGCGACGCTGGTCCTGGCGCCGTGGCGCCACGACGGCCACTGCGACCACGAGGCAGCCGGACGGGCCGCGGTGGAGGCTGCAGCCGGCGCAGGTGCGCAGCTGCTGGAGTACCCCGTCTGGCTGTGGCACTGGGGGATGCCGGAGCGTGCGCCGTGGGACGAGGTCCTCGCCGTCGACCTGTCGCCGGAGCAGGTGGCGGCACGACGGGCCGCCCTGGACCTGCACGCCTCGCAGACCGCGCCTCTGTCGGACGAGCCGGGCGACGAGGTGCTGCTCGGGCCGCACGTGCTGGCGCACTTCGACCGGCCCTTCGAGACCTACCTGCGGCACGAAGACACGGCCGGTCCCGCCGACCCGCGCGACGCCGTGTTCGACGGGATGTTCGCGTCCAGCGATGACCCGTGGGACGTCGACTCGTCGTGGTACGAGCGCCGCAAGCGGGCGGCCACGCTCGCCGCCCCTCTCACCGAGCGGCTGGGCCGGGTGCTCGAGGTGGGGTGCTCGACCGGGGTGCTGACGGCCGAGCTCGCGCCCCGGGCCGACTCCGTGCTCGCCCTCGACGTGAGCGCCGAGGCGCTGCGGCGGGCCCGTGGGCGGCTGGCGCCGTGGGAGGGACGGGTGCAGCTGCGCCGGGCCCGGGTGCCCCGCGACTGGCCCGAGGGGGAGTTCGACCTCGTCGTGCTGTCCGAGGTGGGCTACTTCTGGACGCCGGAGGACCTCGCCGAGGTGACCCGCCTGCTGCCCTCGTCACTGGCACCCGGCGGGACCGTGCTGCTGTGCGACTGGCGGCATCCCGTGGACGGCTGGCCGCTGGACGGTGAGGACGTCCACGACACGTTCCGGGCGCTCGTCGACCTCGAGGTGCTGGTGCGCCACGAGGAGGAGGACTTCCTCGTGGAGCTCCTGGGGACGCCCGGCACGGTCTCGCCCGCGCGCCGGGAGGGCAAGGCGTGAGCGGCGACTGCGCCGGTGCGGCACACGCCGTCAGCCGGGTGGTCGTCGTCGTGCCGGCCCGCGACGAGGAGGAGCTGCTGCCCGCCTGCCTCGACAGTGTCGACGCGGCGCGCACCGCGCTCGGGCGTCGGCGCCCCGACGTCGAGGTCGTCGTGGTCGTCGTCCTCGACCGCTGCACCGACGGGACGGCCGGGGTCGTGGCCGCGCGTCGGCACGTGCGGGGGTTGTGGTCCGACACCGGCGTCGTGGGGGCTGCCCGGGCTGCGGGCGTGTCGGCCGCCCTCGGGGACGTCCACGCAGGCTCCCTGTCCACGACGTGGATCTCCTGCACCGATGCCGACACCACGGTCCCGGCGCAGTGGCTCTGGCGCCAGGTCGAGCTCGCCGAGGCCGGGGCCGACCTCGTGACCGGGACCGTCGTGCCCACGGACCTGCCCGGCGGGCTGTTCGGTCGGTGGCGTGCCCGCCACGTGCTGGGCGAGGGGCACCCGCACGTCCACGGGGCCAACCTTGGGGTCCGGGCCGACGCCTACCTCGCAGCGGGTGGTTTCCCGCCCGAGCCGGTGCACGAGGACGTCCTGCTCGTCGAGGCCGTCCGCACGGCCGGCCACCGCTGGGTCGCGACCGACACGACACGCGTGGCCACGTCGTCCCGCAGCGCGGGGCGGGTCGTCGGGGGAGGCTTCTCCGGCTACCTGCGCAGACTGGCCGCCGAGGTGCCGGCACTGCCGTCCGGGGACCTGCCGGGCATGGAACCGGCGCCGCTCCCCGAGCGGGGGTGACGGCGCCGGGACGAGGACGCGGTCAGTCGCGCCCGGGCAGCTCCGCGGCGGCATCGACGTCGACGAGCCACAGCGTCTCGGCGGAGCCGTGCACCTGCGCCGCGGACGACTCGTCCGGGGCCGCGCCGGCCACGCCGTTGCGCACGGCCTCGGCCTTGTCGGCCCCGGCGACGAGGAACCACACCCGCTCGGACCGGTTGAGGCACTCGAAGGTCAGCGAGACCCGGTCCGGCGGGGGCTTGGGCGACTCGTGCACCGCGACCGCGATGGCGCCGGTTGCCTGCTGCGCGGGGTGCCCCGGGAAGAGCGACGCGACGTGGCCGTCGGGGCCGACGCCCAGGATCATGACGTCGAACTCGCCGGCACCGACGGCACGCAGGGTCGCGGCATACTCCTCGGCGCTCTGCTCCGCCGACTCGCTGGCGTCGGGCCCGGGGACCCGGTGGACCCGCTGCGGGTCCAGGCCGAGGCTGCTGAGCCCGGCGTCGTCGTTCTGGGTGTCGTTGCGCTCGGCGTCGCCCGCGGGGAGGTAGCGCTCGTCGCCCCACCAGATCGAGACCGTCGACCAGTCGACCGCGTCGCGAGCCGGGAGGGCCGCGAGCGAGGCGATGATCGCCGAGCCCATCGACCCACCGGTGAGCGACACGTGCGGCTCGCGCCCGCGGGACTGCGCGTCGACGAGGGCGGTCACGAGCCTGGCGGCCGACGCGTCGGCCAAGGCCTGCTTGGACGGGTGCACGACGACGCGTGCCTGCGCACCGCTCACGACGCAGCTCCCGAGGAGCTGCCCGCCTTCGCGGCCTTGGTGGTCGTGCCCTTGGCCTTCTTCGCGGCGCCCTTCGTCCCAGCACCCTTCGTGGCGGACTTCGTCGCCGGAGCGGCGTCCTCGGAGCGGGCTTCGCGCTTGGACGCGAGCTTGCGCTCGGCAGCCTTGCGCACCGAGGTGTCGTCGGCCTTCTCCGGGGGCGGGGGAGCGCTGACCATCTGCGCGCTGCCGGCATGGTGGTTGGCCCGGGCGATCCGCCTGGACTCACGCTCGGCGTCCTTGACGGAGGGCGCCTCGCCCTCGCGGACCGCCTCGCTGGCCGTGACCGACTTGGTGCCGACCCGGGCCAGGCCCTTGCTGATCGTCTCCTCGTAGATCTCGTCGGGGTCGAGGCGACGCAGCTCGTCGGCGAGGCACTCGGCCGTGCCCCGGCGGGCCAGCGAGATCCTGCGCACCGGCTGTCCCGGCTGGCTCAGCGTCGCGACGACGCCGTCCGGGCGGACGAGGTCGACGGGACCGCTGCGTCGCTCGAGGCGGACGCTGACCATGCCGCTGCCGGCACGGGTGCGCGCCCGCTGCACGGGGCAGTGGAGCGTCTCCGCGAGCCATGCCGCCAGCAGGTCCGTCGACGGGGAGTCCGAGCCGCCGGTGACGGTGGCCTCCAGGACCGGCTCGAACGGCGGCTGGTCGAGAGCCGCGGCGAGCAGCCCGCGCCACAGCGTGATGCGGGTCCAGGCCAGGTCGGTGTCGCCCTTGGTGTAGGTCCGCGCGCGGCTCTTGAGCGTCGCCCGCGGGTTCTTGGACTCCGCGGCGTCGGTGATCCGCCGCTGGGCCATCGCACCGATGGGGTCGGCCGCGACGTCCGTGGGGGCGTCCTTGGGCCACCAGGCGACCACGGGGGAGTCCGGCAGCAGGAGCGGGATCACGACGCTGCGACCGTGCTGGGTGAGCGCGCCGTACAGACGCAGCACGACGACCTCGCTCGCGCCGGCGTCGCCGCCGACCCGGATCTGGGCGTCGATGCGGGACTGTCCGCGCCGGTTGCCGAGGACGACCGCGATGATGCGGCAGGGGTGCTGCCGGCTCGCGTCGTTCGCGGCCTCGATGGCCTCCTCGGCGTCCTTCTCGTCGACGACGATGAGCAGCGTCAGGACGCGGCCGAGGGCCATGGCCCCGGTGTCCTGGCGCAGGGCGACCAGCTTCTTGCTGATCGCCACCGTGGTGGTGCTGGGCAGGTCGACGATCACCGGGGTCCCCGTTCAGTGTCGGAGTGAGGAACGAGCGGAGTACTGGACAGGGTGCTCATGGCATCCTCCAGACGCGGCCGTCGCGGCTCATCATCTCGTCGGCGCTGGCAGGGCCCCAGCCGCCGGCGGCGTAGGGCTCGACCGGACCCTTCTGCTTGGCCCAGTAGCGCTCCACCGGGTCGAGGATCTGCCAGGACAGCTCGACCTCCTCGTGGCGGGGGAAGAGGGGCGGGTCACCGAGCAGCACGTCGAGGATGAGCCGCTCGTACGCCTCGGGGCTGGACTCGGTGAACGAGCGACCGTACCCGAAGTCCATCGTGACGTCGCGGACCTCCATCTGCGCGCCCGGCACCTTGGCGCCGAATCGCATGGTGATGCCCTCGTCGGGCTGCACGCGGATGACGATCGCGTTCTGGCCGAGCTCCTCGGTGGCGGTGTGCTCGAACGGCAGGTGCGGCGCCTTCTTGAAGACGACCGCGATCTCCGTGACGCGCTTGCCGAGCCGCTTGCCGGTCCGCAGGTAGAAGGGCACGCCCGCCCAGCGGCGCGAGTCGATCTCGAGCTTCATCGCGGCATACGTCTCGGTGCGCGAGGTCGGCGCGACGCCCTCCTCGTCGAGGTAGCCGATGACCTGCTCGCCACCCTGCCAGCCCGCGGCGTACTGCCCGCGGGCGGTGGCCCTCCCGAGGTCCTCGGGCAGGCGGACCGCCGAGAGGACCTTCTCCTTCTCGGCGCGCAGGTGGTCGGCCTGGAACGACACCGGCTCCTCCATCGCGGTGAGCGCGAGGAGCTGCAGCAGGTGGTTCTGGATGACGTCACGGGCGGCGCCGATGCCGTCGTAGTAGCCCGCGCGGCCACCGATGCCGATGTCCTCGGCCATGGTGATCTGCACGTGGTCGACGTAGTTGGCGTTCCAGACCGGCTCGAACATCTGGTTCGCGAAGCGCAGCGCCAGCAGGTTCTGGACCGTCTCCTTGCCCAGGTAGTGGTCGATCCGGAAGACCGAGTCCGGCGGGAAGACGCTCTCGACGATCTCGTTGAGCTGGCGGGCGCTCTCGAGGTCGTGGCCGAACGGCTTCTCGATGACGACCCGGCGCCACGAGTCGCCCTGCGGGCGGCTCAGGCCGGAGCGCTCGAGCTGCTCGCAGACCACGGAGAACGACGACGGCGGGATGGAGAGGTAGAACGCGAGGTTGCCCCCCGTGCCACGCTCCTCCTCCAGCGACTTCACCGTCTCGGCGAGCAGGTCGAAGGCGTTGGGGTCGTCGAACGTGCCCGGCACGAACCGGAACCCCTCGGCGAGGTTGCGCCACACGCTCTCGCGGAACGGCGTCCGCGCGTGCTCCTTCACCGCGTCGTAGACGATCTTGCCGAAGTCCTGGTCGGCCCAGTCGCGACGCGCGAACCCGACGAGCGCGAAGCCCGGCGGGAGCAGGCCGCGGTTGGCCAGGTCGTAGATCGCCGGCATGAGCTTCTTGCGCGCGAGGTCACCGGTCACGCCGAACAGCACGAGGCCGCTGGGGCCGGCGATCCGGGGGAGCCGCTTGTCGCGCGGGTCGCGCAGCGGGTTCTGCTCCTGCGTCACCCTCGTCGGGCTCATGCGTTCCCCTCGGCGGCGGGCAGGCCACGCAGGGCGGCGCTGAGCTGGGCCAGGCCGGCGTCGTGGTCGGTGAGGTGCAGGCGCAGCACGGGGCGACCGTGCTCGGCCAGGACCTGGGCGTCGCCGGCGGCCTGGGCCGCCACGAAGTCGCCGAAGCTGAACTCGCGGCCGGGGACCGCGAGGTCCTCGTGCGGCTCGGTCGTCACCTGGAGGTAGACGCCGGTGGCCGGGCCACCCTTGTGGAACTGGCCGGTCGAGTGCAGGAACCGCGGGCCCCAGCCGAACGTGGTGGGGCGGCCGGTGTGCCGGGCCAGGACCGGGCGCACCGACGCGAGGTCGGCGTCGGCGAGGCGGTCGAGGTATGCCATGACGGCCACGTAGCCGTGCTCGGCGTCGAGCTGCCCGAACAGGGCGGCGAGGGCGTCGGGCACGGTGGTCGCGCCACCGAGCCAGTCACCGCCGAGCGCGCGGATCTCGATCGCGCCGTCGGTGGCGGCCGGCTCGTCAGCGGCACCCATGCCCTGGTCGAGCAGGGTCCGAGCCGCCTTCTTGGCGCTCTCGACGTCGGGCTGGTCGAACGGGTCGATGCCGAGCAGCCGCCCGGCGGCCGCCGTCGCGACCTCCCACAGCAGCAGCTGCGCGCCCAGCGGTCCGCTCACCTCGACGGTCGAGTGGTCGGGGTGGACGGGCTCGCCGGGGGAGTCGGTGTCGTCGTCGCCCTCGCCGACGAGGCGGGCCACGGTGACGTCGGCTCCCGGCCGGCGGACCTCCGGGTCGTCCTCGCCGCCGACGACGACGGGGAGTATGCCGGTGCCCTGCTTGCCGGTCGACTCGGCGATGAGCTGCTCGGCCCAGTCGGCGAAGCCGACGATGCCCGAGCCGGCGTCGACGAGCACGAGCTTGTCGCGCAGCGGGTCGGTGCCCGCCATCGCCGCGCCGAGGCGCAGCCCCGGGTTGGCGTCGTCGTCGGCGCTGAGCACGTCGGCGACGGCCTCTGCGTCGTCGAGCAGCGACTCGATGTCCACGCCCGCGAGGCCGGAGGGCACGAGGCCGAAGGCGGTGAGGGCGGAGTAGCGGCCGCCGACGTTGGGGTCGGCGTTGACGACGCGGTACCCGTCGGCGCGCGACTGCTCGTCGAGCGGGCTGCCCGGGTCGGTCACGACGACGATGCGGGTGGTCGGGTCGATCCCCTTCTCCGAGAACGCGGCCTGGAAGGCGCGCCGCTGGGAGTCGGTCTCGACGGTGGAGCCGGACTTGCTCGAGACCACCACGACGGTGCGCTCGAGGTCGGTGATCGCGTCGCGGACCATGTCGGGCTGGGAGGAGTCGAGGACGACCAGGTCGACCCCGGCCGTCGCGCAGATCACCTCGGGCGCGAGCGAGGACCCGCCCATGCCGCACAGGACCACCCGGTCGACGCCCTCGGCGCGGAGCTGGTCGCGCAGGGCGGCCACCTCACCGATGAGCGGGCGCGACGAGCGCGGGAGGTTGACCCACGACAGCCGGATCGCGGCCTCGGACTCGGCGGCCGGGCCCCAGAGCGTGGCGTCCTGGGCGAAGAGGTGGCTGGCGAACTTCGCCTCGACGAGCTCCGGCACCTTCGCCGCGATCGCGTCAGCGGCCGCGCCGGAGGCGACGACGCCGAGTGCGCTCACTTGTCGCCCTCGGCGTCGACGTCGGCGCGCGCGAGGTCCAGGTCGTGCTGGGCCTCGTCGAGCAGCTCCTGCCAGGACACCTCGAACTTCTCGACGCCCTCCTTCTCCAGCACGTCGGTGACGTCGGTGTAGGAGATGCCGAGCGACTCGAGGTGGTCGAGCAGCTCGCCCGCCTGGGCGTACGCCCCGGTGACCGCGTCGCCGCGGATGTCGCCGTGGTCGATGACGGCCTCGAGCGTCTTCTCCGGCATGGTGTTCACCGTGTTGGGGGCGACCAGCTCGGTGACGTAGAGGGTGTCGGAGTAGTCGGGGTTCTTCACGCCGGTGGATGCCCACAGCGGACGCTGCGCGTTGGCGCCGTCGTCGGCGAGGTTCTGCCAGCGCGGGGTCGAGAAGACCTCCTCGTACGCCTGGTACGCCAGCCGGGCGTTCGCCACACCGGCCTGGCCCTTGAGGGCTTTGGCCTCGTCGGTGCCGATCGCGTCGAGGCGCTTGTCGATCTCGGTGTCGACGCGCGAGACGAAGAACGAGGCGACGGAGTGGATCTTCGACAGGTCCCTGCCGGCCTCGCGGGCCTGCTCGAGGCCGGTGAGGAAGGCGTTCATGACACCCCGGTAGCGGTCGAGGGAGAAGATCAGCGTGACGTTGACGCTGATGCCCTCGGCGAGCACCTGCGAGATGGCCGGGAGGCCCTCGACGGTGGCGGGGATCTTGATGAGCACGTTGGGGCGGTCGACGGTGGTCCACAGCTCCTTGGCCTGCTCGACCGTCTTGGCGGTCTCGTGGGCCAGGCGCGGGTCGACCTCGATCGACACGCGGCCGTCCTTGCCGTGCGTGGCGTCGAAGACGGGGCGCAGGATGTCGGCGGCGTTGCGCACGTCGTCGGTGGTCAGGCCGAAGACGGCCTGGTCGACGGTGTCGCCGGCGGCTGCGTGCTTGCGCAGGTCGGCGTCGTAGCGGTCACCCTTGGCGAGGGCGGCCTGGAAGATCGACGGGTTGGTCGTCACGCCGACGACGCCCTTGGTGTCGATGAGCTCCTGCAGGTTGCCGGTCTCGATCCGGTCCCGCGAGAGGTCGTCCAGCCACACGGAGACGCCGTTGTCGGCGAGGGCCTTCAGTGCTGCGTTCTCGGTCATGGAATTCACTTTCCCTTGACGGTCTTGAGGGACTTCTTGGCGGCGGCGACCACGGTCTCGGGCGTGAACCCGAACTCCCGGAAGAGCGTCGCCGCGTCGGCGGAGGCGCCGAAGTGGTCGATGGCGACGATCTCGCCGGCATCGCCGACGATCTCGCGCCAGCCCTGGGGCACCCCTGCCTCGACGGACACGCGGGCCCGCACCGCGGCGGGCAGGACCTTCTCGCGGTAGGCGGCCGACTGCTCGTCGAACCACTCGCGACACGGCATGGAGACCACGCGGGTCCCGATGCCGGACTTCTCGAGCTTCTCGCGCGCGGCGACGGCCAGCTGCACCTCCGAGCCGGTGGCCACGAGGATCACGTCCGGGGTGCCGGTGCTCGCCTCGTAGAGGACGTACCCGCCCTTGGCCACGTTGCTCGCCCTGGCGGCACCGTCGGCGCCGCCGCGCGGCACGACCGGAAGCGGCTGGCGCGAGAGCGCCAGGCCCGCCGGCCGCCGGTTCCTGAGGATCGCGACCCAGGCGGCCGCGGTCTCGTTGGCGTCGGCAGGGCGCACCACGTCGAAGTCCGGGATCGCCCGCAGCGCCGCGAGGTGCTCGATCGGCTGGTGGGTCGGGCCGTCCTCGCCGAGGCCGATCGAGTCGTGCGTCCACACGAAGGTGACGGGCGCGCGCTGGATGGCGGCGAGGCGGACGGCCGGGCGCATGTAGTCGGAGAAGACGAGGAACGTGCCGCCGTAGGGGCGGGTGAGCCCCTCGAGGGCGATCCCGTTGAGGATCAGGCCCATCCCGAACTCACGGATGCCGAAGTGCAGGGTGCGCCCGTAGGGGTCGCCGCTCCACTCGCGGGTCTGCTTGGCGCGCGGGATGAAGGACGGCTGGCCCTCCATCGTCGTGTTGTTCGACTCGGCGAGGTCGGCCGAGCCGCCCCACAGCTCCGGGACGGCGTCGGCGAGGGCGCCCAGGACCTTGCCGGAGGCCGCGCGGGTGGCGACGCCCTTGGCGTCCGCCTCCCAGACCGGGAGCTTCTTGTCGAAGCCGGCGGGCAGCTCGTGCGCGACGAGGCGGTCGAGCAGGGTGGCGCGCTCGGGGTTGGCCTCACGCCACGCGGCATACGCCTTGTCCCACTGCTTGCGCGCGGCCTGGCCGCGCTTGACGACCTTGCGGGTGTGCGACAGCAGGGACCGCGGCACCTCGAAGGTCTTCTTCGGGTCGAAGCCGAGCAGCTCCTTGGTCGCGGCGATCTCGTCGGCGCCGAGGGCCGAGCCGTGCGACTTGCCGGTGTCCTGCTTGGTCGGGGCCGGCCACGCGATGATCGTCCGCAGGACGATGAGGGTGGGCCGGCGCGAGGTGCGGCTGCGCTCGAGGGCGCCGTGGAGCTGGTCGACGTTCTCGACGTACCCGCCGCTGGAGCCGTCGCCGCGCCAGTCGATGGTGACGGTGTTCCAGCCGTACGCCTCGTAGCGGGCTGCGACGTCCTCGGAGAAGGAGATCTCGGTCTTGTCCTCGATCGAGATCGTGTTCTGGTCGTAGATGACCGTGAGGTTGCCGAGCTCCTGGTGGCCGGCGAGGGCGGAGGCCTCGTGGGTGACGCCCTCCATGATGTCGCCGTCGGACGCGATCACCCAGATGTGGTGGTCGAACGGGCTCGTGCCCGGGCGCGCCTCGGGGTCGAGCAGGCCCCGCTGGCGACGCTGCGCGAACGCCATGCCGACCGCGGAGGCCAGGCCGGAGCCGAGCGGCCCGGTCGTGATCTCGACGCCGTCGGTGTGGTGCACCTCGGGGTGGCCCGGGGTCTTGGAGCCCCAGGTCCGCAGGGCCTTGAGGTCGTCGAGCTCGAGGCCGTAGCCGGAGAGGTACAGCTGGATGTACTGGGTGAGGCTCGAGTGGCCCGCCGACAGGACGAACCGGTCGCGGCCGAGCCAGTGCGGGTCACTCGGGTCGTGCCGCATCACGTTCTGGTACAGCAGGTATGCCGCAGGCGCGAGGCTCATCGCGGTGCCCGGGTGGCCGTTGCCCACCTTCTGCACCGCGTCCGCCGCGAGGACGCGGGCGGTGTCGACGGCCCGTACGTCGAGGTCCGTCCAGCCCACCTTCCGGGCGACTGGTCGCTTGAGCGACGAGCTCCGGCCGGCGATGGCCGAGGACTTGGACGAGCGGGCTGCTGTGGGCACTGAGAGGTCTCCTCACGCTGGGTGCACTGTCGGCTGCACCGATGGCAACGACAACGCGTCCGAGACTAGTCCCGGCCGTGACGTGCGTCGCATCCAGTCCCGTGGGTCGGGCGCACGGGGAGCGGGGCTAGACTGGCCCGGCCAGACAGACCTGCCCCTCCTGCGAAGGACGCCGTGACCGCTCTCGATCCGACCGCCCGGGTCGCCGGGTCCCCGGCGCCGGCGAAGCGCAGCAAGGCGGCGGCATACCTGGCCCTCACCAAGCCCCGCATCATCGAGCTGCTGCTCGTGACGACGGTGCCGGTGATGTTCCTGGCGCACAAGGGAGTTCCATCCCTGTGGCTGATCGTCGCCACCCTGGTCGGCGGTGCGCTGAGCGCCGGTGCGGCCAACACCTTCAACTGCGTCTACGACCGCGACATCGACGCGGAGATGCACCGCACCAGCAACCGGCCGATGGTCACCGGCGAGGTGTCCCCGCGGGCGGGACTCGTCTTCGGTGTCGTCCTCACCGTCCTCTCGACGGTGTGGTTCCTCGCGTTCGTCAACGTCCTGTCGGCGGCGCTGAGCCTCGGGGCGATCGTCATGTATGCCGTGGGCTACACGATGTTGCTCAAGCGCCGGACCCGGCAGAACATCGTCTGGGGCGGTGCGGCCGGGTGCATGCCGGTCCTCATCGGCTGGTCGGCGGTCGCGAACTCGGTGTCGTGGTCGGCCGTGATGCTCTTCCTCGTCATCTTCTTCTGGACGCCGCCGCACTACTGGCCCCTGTCGATGAAGTTCAAGGATGACTACGCCGCGGCGCACGTGCCGATGCTGCCGGTCGTCGAGCGGTTCGTGGTGGTGGCACGGCAGATCGTGGCCTACTCGTGGGCGATGGTCGTGGCCTCGATCGCCCTCGTCTGGGTCAACCCGATGGGCTGGCTCTACCTCGTGACCGCGGTCGTGACGGGCGGGCTCTTCCTGGCCGAGGCGTACCGCCTCCTGCGCGCCGCCAAGGCCGGCGCCGGTCCCACCGTGCTGAAGCCGATGCGGCTGTTCCACTTCTCGATCAGCTACGTCGCGATCCTCTTCCTCGGCGTCGCCCTCGACCCGCTGTTCTACCTCTCGGTCACCGGCCGCTGACCTCGTCCGGCGTCGGCGCGTCGGGGCCCGGCTCGGGCATGTCGCGCAGCCCCCGCAGCGGGCTCCACCACATCGACGCGCACGCCAGCACGTGCAACCCGGCCATGAGGGCGATGGTCTCGCGCAACCCGATCGCCGAGCCGAGCCAGCCGGCGACCAGCACGGCGACGGGCATGGTGCCGAGGTTGACCACCTGGGCCGTCGTGACCTGTCGGGCGACCATGTCGGCCGGGACGTAGCGGTTGCGCCAGGCCCCGCGGACGACGTTCCCGGCGACGACGCCGATGCCGACCAGCAGCATGCCGAGCACCATCGCGCCCAGGCGCGGTCCGGGTGCCCCGAGTGGGACGAGCAGGGCAAAAGAACTCTTGCCTAATGTTGCGGGGCAGTGGCCTCCGTCGCGCGGAGGGCCACCACGGCCCGAGTGAGGGCCACGACCAGCAGGGTGGCGAGCAGCATGTGCGCGAGGACGACGCCCCACGGCAGGCCGGTGAAGTACTGCGTGTACCCGACGACCCCCTGCAGGGCCGTCACGCCCAGCACGGCCAGCCAGGCCCGGGCCGAGGTCGTCTCGGTGCCGGTGAGGCGCGCCGCCAGCCACACGGCCAGCACGAGCCCCACGAAGAGCATCACAGTGTCGGCATGCAGCCAAGAGACGGTGCGCGGGTCGAAGCCGAACCGGGCCGGTTCGTTCGCGTCGCCCGAGTGCGGCCCGCTGCCCGTCACGACGGTGCCGAGCACCAGCACCACCGCGCCGACCGCGCAGGTGAGCCAGGCGAGGCGCTCGACGAGCGGGTGCACCACGAGGGGCCGCGGACCGGTCGGGGTCGGGCGGCGCGCGACGAGGTAGGCCGCGCTGGCCACGAGCACCATCGACACCAGGAAGTGGAGCGAGACGGTGATGGGGCTCAGGCCGGTGAGCACGGTGATGCCGCCCAGCACGGCCTGCACGACGACTCCGCCCAGGACGACGAGTGCCGGCACCATGAGCTCGCGCCGGGAGCCGCCGCGCTCCCACACGGCATACCAGCGGGTGCGGGTGGGGCCGCTCCAGCGCCACACGGCGTACACGGCCAGCAGGGCCACGACACCGACCACGCTGGTGAGCGTGCGGTTCCCGAACTCGATGAACCGGTGGTAGCCCTCGGCCTGGTGCGGGACGGGCGTGTAGGAGCCCGGGACGCACTGCGGCCACGTCGGGCACCCCAGGCCGCTGCCGGTGAGCCGGACGAGGCCGCCGGTGACGACGATGAGGACCTCGACGGCGAGGTTGAGCATGAGGATGCGCGGGAGCCACTCCGACCCGGGGGTCGTCACCGAGGGGGCGCGGGGCGGTGCGGGTGCTGCTGTGGCCACCCCACGAGGGTACGTCTCAGGGCCGTCCCCGAGGCCGCTGGGGGTCGGCTCGGGGGTCCACCTGATGGTGCGCGCCCTCCGCGGCTGGCTGACTGGTCCCATGCTGAGGAACGCGTGGCGGGGGAGTGCCGGGTGGATGCTGCTGTTCGGGGCGGTCCACACCTACTGGGGGTTCGGCGGCACGGCGCTGCTGCCGGTCGGCGTCTCCGTGCTCGACAGCACAGCGCTGTTCGTCATCGACCTGCTGGCGATCCCGCTGTGCCTGGCCGGGGCGGTCGTGTCGTGGCTGCTGCGGCCCGACCAGCGGGCCGCCAAGCTCGCCTCCCGCTCCTGGCTGGTGTGGCCGGCGACGCTGGGGTACGTCGTGATGCTCGGGCACGTCGCCTCGACCGCCGTCTTCGCGGGCGGGACGAGCGGTGTCCCCGACGGGGTGCGGTGGTCGCTGGGCGTCTACGAGCCGTTCTGGCTGGTGGGCGGGCTCGCCCTGCTGGCGACCGTGACGGCGTTCCGGCGCGCCCTCGGGGTTCAGTCGCTCCAGCGGAACAGCCGGCGCGCGAGCGCGGTCGCGGCGACCGCCCAGACGAGCAGCACGAGCCAGGCGCCGGCGTCGACGCTGCCGTGGGCCAGCGCGGCCCGCAGGCCGTCGCCGAGCGCCGCCGACGGCAGCAGGCGCACGACCCCGGCATACCGGCCCGGCAGCTCGGACCCGGCGACCACGACGCCGCCGAGGCCCAGGAACGCGATCCAGAGCAGGTTCGCCAGCGCCAGCACCCCCTCGGCACGGACGGTGCCGCCGAGGAGCAGGGCGAGCGCGGCGAACGCCCAGGTGCCCAGCAGCGTGGTGAGCACGGCAGCCGGTATGCCGGCGAGTGCCGGCTGCCAGCCCATGGCCAGGCCCACGGCGCCCACGACGACGACCTGGAGCGCGACCACGGAGAGCACGGCCACGGCCTTGGCGGCGAGCAGCCCGGTGCGCCCGAGCGGGGTGACGCCGAGCAGGCGCAGGACGCCGTAGCGGCGGTCGAAGCCGGTGGCGATGGCCTGCCCGGTGAACGCCGAGGAGATGACGCACAGGGCCAGCACGCCGGGCACGGCCAGGTCCACGCGGGGCCCGGTGCCGAGCGAGACCGCCCGCATGTGCACGACGGCGACCAGCACGGCGACCGGGAGGACGATCGCCACGAGGAGCTGCTCGCCGTTGCGCAGCAGGCTCCCCGCCTCGAACCGGGCCTGGGCCAGCACGCGCTGCAGCGGAGGGGCGGCCTCGCTGCCCCCGGTGAGGGCCGGGCTGGGTGCGGTGGCGCTCACGCGGCGGCCCTCCGGGTCAGGTCGAAGTAGCGGCGCTCGAGGGTCTCGCCGTCGGCGACCTCGGCGACGGTGCCCTCGGCGACGGTGCGGCCGGCCGCCACGATGACGACGCGGTCGGCCAGCCGCTCGGCCTCCTCGAAGGAGTGCGTCGTCAGCACGACGGCGGCACCGTCGTCCGCGACGGAGCGCACCAGCTCCCAGACGTCGAGGCGTGCGTGGGGGTCCAGACCGGCGCTCGGCTCGTCGAGGAAGGCGACCTCGGGCCGTCCGACGAGGGCTGCGGCGAGGGCGACCCGCTGGCGCTGGCCGCCGGACAGGCGCCGCACCGAGGTGCCCGCGAAGCCGCCGATGCCGAGCCGCTCGGTGAGCTCGGCGACGGAGGCGGGTGCGGTGTACATCCGGGCCAGGTGGTGGAGCAGCCGCACCGGTCGTGCCGAACCCGGCAGGCCACCGTCCTGGAGCATGACGCCGACGCGTGCGCGGTGGGCGGCAGGGGCGTGCCACGGGTCGGTGCCGAGGACCCGCACCTCGCCGGAGTCGGGCCGGCGCAGGCCCTCGCAGCACTCCACGAGGGTGGTCTTGCCCGCGCCGTTGGGGCCCAGGACTGCCGTGACCTGCCCGGACGCGGCGGTCCACGTGGCGCCGTCGAGGGCGCGGACCGAGCCGTAGCGCTTGGCGACGGCGGTGACGGAGACGGCGGGCTGCACGACCTCGAGTCTAGGTCGGCCCCGCCGGCCTCCCCGCGCCGGGCGGGGGTGCCGTGACGAGCGCCACGTGAGGCCCCCCGCCGCCACAGGACTGGGCATCCGCCCCATGTGGCGGGGGGCCTCAGGGACCGAGCGTGGACGGCGTCGCCCACCCGGGCGGCACCAGCCACAGGAGAGTGCCATGAACCTCACCGCCCACCCCCTCACCATCGCCGCCGAGCTCGCGTGGAAGCAGGAGTCCCTGGGACACGCCAACGTCGCCCGCCCGCGCACACCCCGTCGCCGCCCGTCCGCGAGGTGGCACCTGCCCTGGCGTCGGCGGCCCGGCCACGGGTCGGCGCACCCGACGCCACGCCCGGCCTGAGCCGGTGCCGACGGGGGCGCCTAAGGCCCCCGTCGTGCGCCACGTCGCAGGGATAAGGCATCCGCCCCATGTGGCGGCCCACCTCAGCCGACGAGCGTGGAGCCGTCAGCACAACAGAAGGACCACCGAAGGAGCAGGAACCATGAGCACCACCGCAGACCCGATCTTCCTCCAGGCCGAGATCGCCTACCGCCGCGAGAGCATGATGGCCGGCGCCGGCGCCCGTCGTGCCGCCTCCGGTCGTCACCACGCCGGGCGCGTGCGCGAGGTCCTTCGGGGCGTGCGCGCCGGGCACCGCCATGGGCGCACCACCCCGCGACCGGCCTGAGCGTGTCCGCGACCTCCGGCACCGTGTCGGGCCGCTCCGACATAATCGGGGCCGTGGGTCTGGACGGTGCCGCCGGGGGAGTGTTCGTGGGGCGCGAGGCGGATGCCGCGCGGCTCGCGGACCTCGTCGGCCTCGGTCCCCGCGACGGCGCCTCGGGGCTCGTCCTGCTCTCCGGCGACGCCGGGATCGGCAAGACCCGGCTGCTGGCCGAGGTCGCCGGCCGGGCCCGCGCAGCCGGGTGGGCGGTCCTGGTGGGCCACTGCCTCGGCGAGGCGGGCCAGGCGCTCCCGTACCTGCCGTTCAGCGAGATGCTCGGCCGTCTCGAGGTGCACGAGCCGGAGGCCGTCGAGGGCCTGCTGCTCGCGCACCCGCACCTCGCCGGCCTGTTCCCGAGCCGGCGGCGCCGGGCCGACGAGCTGTCCCCCGGACCCGCACACGAGGCCATCGACCGCGGCGAGCTCGTCGAGGCCGTGCACGCCGCGTTCGAGGACCTCGCGCGGGTGCGTCCGGTGCTCGTCGTGGTCGAGGACGTCCACTGGGCCGACCAGTCCTCCCGCGACCTGCTGACCCTGCTCTTCACTCGTGGCTTCAGCGGCCGCGTCGCCGTCGTCGCGTCCTACCGCAGCGACGACCTGCACCGGCGGCACCCGTTGCGCGCCACCCTGGCCCACTGGTCCCGCCTGGGTGACCTGCACCGGCTCGAGCTCGAGCCGCTGCCCGACGCCGCGGTCCGCGAGCTCGTCCACGGCATCGCGCCCCGGCCCCTGACAGAGGGGCAGGTCCGCGCCGTCGTGGAACGCGCCGAGGGCAACGCCTTCTTCGCCGAGGAGCTCGTGGCCGCCAGCTCGCTCGGGCACCAGGGAGTCGCCGAGGACCTGTCCCGGCTCCTGCTCGTGCGGTTCGACCAGCTGGGCCCGCACGGCCAGCACGTCGTCCGGATGGCCTCGGCCGCCGGCCGCCAGGTGCACCACCTGCTGCTCGCCGCCGTGGCCGGCCTCGACGAGGCCGAGCTCGACCAGGGCCTGCGCGACGCGGTCGAGCAGCACGTCCTGGTGCCGACCGAGACCGGCGGCTACGCCTTCCGGCACGCCCTGCTCGCCGAGACCGTCTACGACGACCTGCTGCCCGGCGAGCGCGTGCGCGCCCACGAGCGCTACGCCGCGGCGCTGGGGTCGGACCCCTCGCTGGGCACCTGGGCCGACGTGGCGCGGCACGCCGCCGCGGCCGGTGACCGCGAGGTCGCACTGACGGCCAGCATCAACGCCGGCGACGCCGCGATGTCGGTCGGCGGCCCGGACGAGGCGTGGCGCCACTACCAGCGCGCGCTGGCGCTGATGCCGGACGGGCACCCTGACGCCGACCGTCTCGTCCTGCGCGCCGCGGCCGCGTCGACCGCGCGGGGCCGGGCCCTCAAGGCGCTCGCGCTGCTCGAGGAGCGGCTGGAGCGCCGGAGCCCGGAGGCCGGCCCGCTCGGCCGGGCCGAGCTGCTCGCCGCCCTCGCGACCACCGCCCGGCTCACCGAGAGCCCCCTCGACACGCTGGCCGCCACCAAGGAAGGGCTGGGACTGCTCGAGGACCCCGGCCTCGCCGAGGACGCGCGCGCCGCGCAGGTCCGCGCCCGGCTCCTCGGCGCCCGGGTGCAGGCGCTGGTCGACCGGGGACGCGACGAGGAGGCCGTGGGTGCAGCGCGCGAGGCGGTCGAGACCGCGACCGCGGCGGGCGTGCCCGAGGTGGCCGACGAGGTGCGGGTCGTCGAGGCACGTGTCCTCGAGCGGGTGGGCGACCCGGAGGTCAGCCAGGCCACGCTCGAGCGGATCATCGCGACGGGTGGCGGGGCCGGCGACGCCGCGCTCGTGCGCGCCCTGCACCACCTGGGGTCGCTCCACCACAGGGCCGGCCGGCTCGACCAGGCCCTCGAGGTCTACCGCCAGGGTGCCGAGGCCGGGCGCCGGGCCGGCCTCGGCTGGGCCCCCTACGCCTTCGACGCCCGGCTGCTCTCCGGGGTCGCCGCCTACGAGGCGGGTCGCTGGGCCGAGGCCGACGCGGCCCTCGACTCCAGCGAGGAGGACCCGCCCCAGCCCGCCGGTGCGCTGCTCGCGGCGGCCCGGCTGTTCCTCCTCGCCGCCCGCGGGGCGCCGGCCGACGCGGCCCTCGTGCAGGCCACCCGGCCGTGGTGGGCGGAGGAGGGCTTCGTCGCGGTTCTCGCCGGCGGCGCTGCGGTCGACCTGTACGGCTACTTCGGTGACCTCGCCGCGGCCGTCGCGGTGCACGACGACGCGGTCGCGGTCCTCACCGACGTCTGGCACCGCCACTTCCAGGCGCAGACCCGGCTCAGCGCCCTCCTGCTGGGCCAGATCGCGAGCCACATCGCGACCGTGCCCACCGCCGAGCGGGGCGAGCTGCTCGCGCGGGGGCGCACTGCCGCGGACGATGCGGAGCAGGTGTGGGCCCGCGTCTCGGAGACGCCGGGACAGCACGGGCCGGAGGCGCAGGCGTGGATCGAGCGCGCCCGCGCCGAGGAGCTCCGGCTGCGCTGGCTGGGCGGGCAGGCGGTGGACAGCGACGCGCTCGTCGCTGCCTGGCGCCGCGCCGTCGACGCGTTCACGGCGTACGGCCACCGCTACGAGACCGCCCGGTCGCAGGCGCGGCTCGGCGCGGCGCTGCAGGCGGTCGGCGACCCCGAGGCGTCGACCGTGCTGCAGGCGGCCCTCGAGACCGCACGCGACCTCGGCGCGGAGCCGCTGCGGGCCGAGATCCGCGCCGGCGGGGGAGCGCGCGGGTCCTCGGCCACCAGGCCGGCCGGCCGCCACGGCGAGGCGCTCACCCCGCGGGAGCGCGAGATCCTCGCCCTCGTCGCGCTCGGGCGCAGCAACCGCCAGATCGGCACGCAGCTGTTCATCAGCGCCAAGACCGCGAGCGTGCACGTCTCCAACATCCTGGCCAAGCTCGGCGTGGCCGGCCGCGGCGAGGCGGTCGCCGTCGCCCGCGACCGTGGCCTGCTGGACCAGCCGCCCCACGGGTAAGGGTGGCCTTCCTTTCCCTCGTCCTCGGTAATTACGTAACATCGGTGTTGTGAATATCGCGGTCGCCCCCCAGGTGCTCGAGTCGCGCACGCGCGACCGGGTGCTGCAGGCGATCAGCGAGCGGGGCCCGATCACCGCCGCGACGCTGGCCGAGGACCTCGGACTCACCGCACCGGCCGTCCGCCGCCACCTCGAGAACCTCGCCGAGGCCGGCCTCATCGCCGAGCGCGAGTCGGCCCACGCCACCCGTGGCCGCGGCCGTCCGGCCCGTGCGTACGTGCTCAGCGACGCCGGCCACCAGGCCCTCGAGTCCGACTACGACCACCTCGCCACCCAGGCGTTGCGCTTCCTCGCGGCCGAGGCCGGCGACGGTGCCGTGCGCCGGTTCGCCGAGGCGCGCGTGGGCGAGCTCGAGCAGCGGTATGCCGGCGAGCTCGCCGAGGCGGGCGAGGACACCGGGGCCCGGGTCGACGCCCTGGTCGCCGCCCTCACCCGCGACGGCTTCGCAGCCACGGCTCGGCCCGTCGGGGAGCCTGGCAGCGCGAGCCCGTTCACCGGCATACAGCTCTGCCAGGGGCACTGCCCGGTGCAGCACGCGGCACGGGAATTTCCTGAGTTCTGCGACGCTGAGACTGATGCGTTCTCGCGGCTGCTGGGAGTCCACGTCCAGCGCCTGGCGACGCTCGCCCACGGCGACCACGTCTGCACCACCTTCGTCCCCACCCCGGCAGTCCCCGCTGCCACCCGACCGACTGCAGTCACCTCAACAGAAGGGTCTTCACGATGAGCACCATCGAGGAGCTGAACCCGGGTCTGAAGGACCTCGGGCGCTACGAGTACGGCTGGGCCGACAGCGACACGGCCGGCGCCTCGGCTCGCCGTGGCCTCAACGAGGACGTCGTGCGCGACATCTCGGCGCGCAAGAACGAGCCGCAGTGGATGCTCGACCTGCGGCTGAAGTCGCTGCGCCTGTTCGACAAGAAGCCCATGCCGAGCTGGGGCAGCGACCTCACCGGCATCGACTTCCAGAACATCAAGTACTTCGTGAAGTCCACGGAGAAGCAGGCGACCACCTGGGACGAGCTGCCCGAGGACATCAAGAACACCTACGACAAGCTCGGCATCCCGGAGGCGGAGAAGCAGCGCCTCATCGCCGGCGTCGCGGCCCAGTACGAGTCCGAGGTCGTCTACCACCAGATCCGCGAGGACCTGGAGGAGAAGGGCGTCATCTTCGTCGACACCGACACCGGCCTGCGCGAGCACGAGGACCTGTTCCGCGAGTACTTCGCGTCGGTGATCCCCGCCGGTGACAACAAGTTCGCCGCGCTCAACACCGCCGTGTGGTCCGGTGGCTCGTTCATCTACGTCCCGCCGGGCGTGCACGTGGACATCCCGCTGCAGGCCTACTTCCGGATCAACACCGAGAACATGGGCCAGTTCGAGCGGACGCTGATCATCGCCGACGAGGGCTCCTACGTGCACTACGTCGAGGGCTGCACCGCGCCGATCTACAAGTCCGACTCACTGCACTCCGCGGTCGTCGAGATCGTCGTGAAGAAGAACGCCCGCGTCCGCTACACGACCATCCAGAACTGGTCGAACAACGTCTACAACCTCGTCACCAAGCGGGCGACCGCGGCCGAGGGCGCGACGATGGAGTGGATCGACGGCAACATCGGCTCCAAGGTCACGATGAAGTACCCAGCCGTCTTCCTGCTCGGCGAGCACGCCAAGGGCGAGACCCTGTCGATCGCGTTCGCCGGCGAGGGCCAGCACCAGGACGCCGGTTCCAAGATGGTCCACGCGGCCCCCAACACCTCCTCGACCATCGTGAGCAAGTCGGTGGCGCGCGGCGGTGGCCGCACGTCCTACCGCGGCCTCGTGCAGATCCTCGAGGGCGCGCACGGGTCGAAGAGCTCGGTGGTCTGCGACGCGCTCCTCGTCGACACCATCAGCCGCTCGGACACCTACCCGTACGTCGACATCCGCGAGGACGACGTGACCATGGGCCACGAGGCGACCGTCTCGAAGGTGTCCGAGGACCAGATGTTCTACCTGATGTCCCGCGGCCTCACCGAGGAGGAGGCCATGGCCATGATCGTGCGCGGGTTCGTCGAGCCCATCGCGCGCGAGCTGCCCATGGAGTACGCCCTCGAGCTGAACCGCCTGATCGAGCTTCAGATGGAAGGAGCAGTGGGTTGAGCCTGCTGGCCCAGAAGAACCCCGCCTCCGGCGCCCACACCGACTCCGCCGAGGCGTTCGTGCCCGACCAGTCGCGAGCCGAGCGCAAGACGTCCTACGAGGTCGACGACTTCGCCGTCCCCGGTGGTCGCGAGGAGGAGTGGCGGTTCACCCCGGTCGACCGCCTGTCCTCGCTGTTCCAGCCCGGTGCGACCGAGGTCGACAAGCTCAGCCTCGACGTCCAGGCGCCCGAGGGCGTCACCACCGACCGGGTCGAGCCGCGGTCGACCGGGGTGCTGGTCCCCGCCGACCGTGCCGCCGCGATCGCCTGGGCCGGCGAGCCCAAGGCCACTCGCGTCAGCATCCCGGCCGAGGCCGAGCTGACCGAGCCGGTGCGCATCACCGTCGAGGCGCGCGACCTGGCCCGGGTCAACGGCCACCTGGTCGTCGAGGCCGGCCACCACTCCAAGGCGACCGTGGTGCTCACCCACCGCGGCTCCGCGGAGTGCGGTGCCGCCGTCGAGATCAAGGTCGGCGACGGGGCGGACCTCACGTTCGTCACCGTCCAGGAGTGGGACGACGACACCCTGCACGTCACGCAGAACGACGCGCTCATCGGGCGCGACGCGCGGCTGCGGCACATCGTCGTCACCCTCGGCGGCAAGATCGTGCGCGTCTCCACCAACGCCCGCTACGCCGGGCCGGGCGGGTCCTTCGAGGGCCTCGGCGTCTACTTCGCCGACGCGGGCCAGCACCAGGAGCACCGCCTCTTCGTCGACCACGAGGCGCCGCACTGCCACTCCAACGTCGAGTACAAGGGCGCGCTGCAGGGCGAGACCGCCCACACCGTCTGGGTGGGCGACGTCCTCATCCGCGCCAGCGCCGAGGGCACCGACACGTACGAGCTCAACCGCAACCTCGTCCTCACCGACGGGGCGCGCGCGGACTCGGTCCCGAACCTCGAGATCGAGACCGGCGAGATCGTCGGGGCCGGCCACGCGTCGGCGACCGGCCGCTTCGACGACGAGCAGCTGTTCTACCTGCAGGCGCGCGGCATCCCCGAGGACGTCGCCCGCCGGCTCGTGGTGCGCGGCTTCTTCGCCAGCATCGTGGCCCGGATCGGCGTGCCGGAGGTCTCTGACCACCTCATGGAGGTCATCGACGCAGAGCTCGCCGGCACCCAGCGCCCGCCGGTGACGGCCACCCCGTCCGCCGAGGTCACCGCGTGAGCAGCGCCGCCGAGGTCACCGAGTCCGACGACGTCGACTTCGTGCGCGTCTGCCGGGTCGACGAGCTGCCCGCCGTCGGCGCGGCCGCAGCCGACGTCTACGGCCAGCTCATGGCGATCGTGCGGACCCGCTCCGGCGAGGTCTACGCCCTCGACGACACCTGCAGCCACGCCAACGTCTCGCTCTCCGAGGGCGAGCTCGACGACCACACGCTCGAGTGCTGGCTGCACGGCTCGCGCTTCGACGTCCGCACCGGCAAGCCGTCGGGGCCGCCCGCGACCGTCCCGGTGAACGTCTACCCCGTCAAGGTCGAGGGCGACGAGGTCTTCGTCGGCACGACCCCCCTGAACGCCTGAGCCTCCCGAGAAGAAGAACGAGGAACACACCGCATGTCCACTCTTGAGATCCGCAACCTGCAGGTCACGGTCGAGACCGAGAACGGCACCAAGGAGATCCTCCGCGGCGTCGACCTGACGGTGAAGTCGGGGGAGACCCACGCGATCATGGGCCCCAACGGCTCGGGCAAGTCGACCCTCGCGTACTCCATCGCCGGTCACCCCAAGTACACCGTCACCGGCGGCACCGTCACCCTCGACGGCGAGGACGTCCTGGCGATGAGCGTCGACGAGCGCGCCCGCGCGGGCCTGTTCCTCGCGATGCAGTACCCCGTCGAGGTCCCCGGCGTCACCGTGTCGAACTTCCTGCGCACCGCCAAGACCGCGGTCGACGGCGAGGCTCCCAAGCTGCGCACCTGGGTCAAGGACGTCAAGGGCGCCATGGCCAACCTGCGGATGGACGAGGCGTTCGCCGAGCGCAACGTCAACGAGGGCTTCTCCGGTGGTGAGAAGAAGCGCCACGAGATCCTCCAGATGGAGCTGCTGAAGCCGAAGATCGCGGTGCTCGACGAGACGGACTCCGGCCTCGACGTCGACGCCCTGCGCATCGTCTCCGAGGGCGTCAACCGCGCCAAGGACAACACCGACGTGGGCGTCCTGCTCATCACGCACTACACGCGGATCCTGCGCTACATCAAGCCGGACTTCGTGCACGTGTTCGTCGACGGCAAGGTCGTCGAGGAGGGTGGCCCGGAGCTGGCCGACCGCCTCGAGGCCGAGGGCTACGACCGCTACGTCGCGGCCGCCCAGGCCTGAGCGACCGCCCTCCCCATCCGCGACGTACCTGACGAGAGCGATCCCATGAGCACCCCCTTCGGCGAGGAGGAGCTGGCCCGCATCCGGGCCGGCTTCCCGATCCTGTCGCGCACCGTGCGCGACGGGAGGCCGCTGGTCTACCTGGACTCCGGGGCCACCTCGCAGCGGTATGCCGGTGCGCTGGACGCCGAGCGCGCCTTCAACGAGCACGTCAACGCCGCTGTGCACCGCGGGGCGCACCAGCTCAGCGAGGAGGCCACCGACGCCTACGAGGGCGCCCGGGCGACCGTCGCGCGCTTCGTCGGCGGGGCACAGGACGAGGTGGTGTTCACCAAGAACGCCACCGAGTCGCTCAACCTCGTCGCCTACGCGTTCTCGGGCACCGTCGCCGGCCAGGCCAAGGACCCGCGGTTCACCCTCGGCGAGGGCGACGAGGTGCTGGTGACCGAGATGGAGCACCACGCCAACCTCGTGCCGTGGCAGGAGCTCTGCCGCCGCACCGGCGCCACCCTCCGCTGGGTCGGCGTGACCAACGAGGGTCGACTCGACCTCGACGGCCGCCACGGGCCGGCGCTCGGCGAGCTGCTCACCGAGCGGACCAAGGTCTTCGCCTTCACCCACGTCAGCAACGTCCTGGGCACGGTCAACCCGGTGCGCCGGCTGGTCGAGGCCGCCCGTGGGGTCGGCGCCCTCACGGTGCTCGACGCCTGCCAGTCGGCGCCGCACGTCGCGCTCGACGTGGTCGACCTCGGCGTCGACCTCGCCGCCTTCTCGGGCCACAAGATGTTCGGACCCACCGGCGTCGGCGTCCTCTGGGGTCGCAGCGAGCTGCTGCACGCGATGCCGCCCTTCATCACCGGCGGCTCGATGATCGAGACGGTCCGGATGGAGGGGTCGACCTACGCGGCACCGCCGCAGCGGTTTGAGGCCGGGTCGCCCAACGCGGCGCAGGCCGTCGGCCTCGCCGCCGCCATCGACTACCTCGGCGAGCTCGGCATGGACCGCATCGCCGCCCACGAGCACGCGCTCACCGAGCGGCTGCTCGCCGGCCTGGCCGAGCGACCCTGGGTCCGCGTCGTCGGGCCCGCCGACGCCGTCGACCGGGTCGGCGCCGTCGCCTTCGACGTCCAGGGCGTCCACGCCCACGACGTCGGGCAGGTGCTCGACGACCAGGGCGTCGCGGTCCGCGTGGGCCACCACTGCGCGTGGCCCCTGCACCGCCGGATGGGCGTCACCGCGAGCACGCGCGCCTCGCTCGCGGCATACACGACCCCCGGCGAGGTCGACGCGATGCTCGACGCGCTCGACCGGGTGCCCGACGTCTTTGGGGTGGCGGTCTGACGTGGACCTGTACCAGGAGCTCATCCTCGAGCACTCCAAGCGACCGCACCACGCCGGCCTGCGCGAGCCGTTCGGCGCCGAGGTGCACCACGTCAACCCCACCTGCGGCGACGAGGTGACCCTGCGGGTCCAGGTCGAGGGCGAGGGCGCCGACGCGGTGATCCGCGACGTGTCCTACGACGCCCTGGGCTGCTCGATCTCGACGGCGTCGACGAGCGTGCTCACCGACGAGGTGATCGGGCACACCGTCGCCGAGGCCATGGCGACCCACGAGGCCATGCGCACGATGCTGACGTCGAAGGGGCAGGACCCGGGGGACGAGGACGTCATCGGTGACGGCGTCGCGTTCGCCGGCGTCTCGAAGTACCCCGCCCGCGTCAAGTGTGCTCTGCTGGGATGGATGGCCCTCACCGACGCGTTGCACCAGGCAGGGATCGACACCACCGCGGTCACGGGCCGCAGCCAGAAGGACGAGGACAAGGTAGGACGATGAGCGAGACCACGACCACCCAGCCGAACGTCGCGGACGTCGAGGAGGCCATGCGCGACGTCGTCGACCCCGAGCTCGGGATCAACGTCGTCGACCTCGGCCTCGTCTACGGCATCACTGTCGACGCGCAGAACCACGCCGTCCTCGACATGACGCTCACGTCGGCGGCCTGTCCGCTCACCGACGTCATCGAGGACCAGACCGCCCAGGCGCTCGAGGGACTCGTCGCGACCCACCGGATCAACTGGGTCTGGATGCCGCCGTGGGGCCCGGACAAGATCACCGACGACGGCCGCGAGCAGCTGCGCGCCCTCGGCTTCAACCTCTGACCTGCCGACCCCTGACCTGCCGACCCACCGCCGCCCGGTGAGCACTCGCGTCGTCGAGGTCGCGCCCGAGCGGCTCGAGGGTTGGCTGCAGCGGTTCACCGCCAACAACCCCGGTCCCGACGCCCCCCAACGGGTGGTCGGGACCGAGCGGTTCGACCACGTGCCGCTGGCCGTGGTGCTGGTCCGCCGCGGCGGGTATGCCGTGGGGCTGGCCGAGGGCGCGGCATACGCCGTGTCGAAGGTGGGCACCCGGCACGTCCAGTCGCGCACGGCGGCCGGCGGCTGGTCCCAGCAGCGGTTCGCCCGCCGCCGGGGCAACCAGGCGGACGAGCTCGTCCGTGCCGTCGCGGACCATGCCGTGCGCCTTCTCGTCCCCCGGGCGCACGGCGGCGGGTCCGGCGCGGCCGCGCCCACGGGGCTCGTCGTCGGGGGCGACAAGGCCCTCGTCCGTGACCTGCTGGCCGACCCGCGCCTGGCGGCCCTGGACGGGCTGCCGCGCCGCGAGCTCTACGGCCTGCCCGACCCGCGTCGGTCCGTGCTCGACGACGCCCTGCGCCGGGGCCGCGCCGTCCGTGTCACCGTCGAGGAGCGCTGAGGGTCGAGGAGCGCTGAGGGTCGAGCCGGGAGGTCACTCGACCTTGTCGACGCTGAAGGTGTCGCACTGGTTGAGGTCACCGGACGTGTAGCCGGTGGTGAACCACTTCTGCCGGGCGGCGGCCGACCCGTGCGTCCACGTCTCGGGGCTGACCTGGCCCTGCGTCTTCTGCTGGATCCGGTCGTCGCCGACCGAGGAGGCGGCGGAGAGCGCGTCCTTGATGTCCTGCTCGGTCAGCGGCTTGAGGAACGCCACCTGGCCGCCGCTCGTGCTCTCGCCCTGGGTCTGCGTGGCGTGGTTGGCCCAGACGCCGCCGAGGCAGTCGGCCATGAGCTCCACCCGCACGCTGCCGCTCTGGGCGCCCTTGGGGTCCTGCTGGGCGCGGTCGAGCAGGCCGAGGATGTCCTGGACGTGGTGGCCGTACTCGTGCGCGACGACGTACTCCTGGGCCAGGGGACCGCTGCTCGAGCCGAACTGGTCGGACAGGATCTGGAAGAAGCTGGCGTCGATGTAGACCTGCTTGTCCAGCGGGCAGTAGAACGGCCCGACCTGGTTGGAGGCGGTCCCGCACGCTGACTGGGTCGAGCCGCTGTAGAGGATCGTCTTGGCCGGCGTGTAGTTGCGGCCGTAGCGGGGCAGCTCGCTGCTCCAGAACGCGTTGACCGAGTTCACCGTGGCGATGACCCGGCAGGTGTCGTTGCGGTTGGCGTCGGCGCCCGTCCTGCACTGGGAGAACTGCGAGGGGTCGGTCGATCCGCCGGGCTGCACGGATCCGCTGCCGCCGTCGCTGCCCGAGCCCGGGCTGGTGGGCACCGAGCCGGGGTTGATGCCGAAGATGAGCATGACGATGAGCAGGATGATGCCGCCCACGCCCCCGCCGACGACCAGACCGCCGGGGGCGCCGCCGCCCCCACCGCCCCCGACCTGGGAGGTGTCGAGTTTGACGTCGTCGTTGAAGCTCATCGGTCCTCCACGGCCTGTGGGCGTGTGCTCAGTGCCGGCGCACGCTCGCTAGACTAGGAATCACAGTCCCCAGTCGGCGCCCACGCAACTTCGCGGAGGGCGCCCCCTTGTGCCGCGGGTGTCGCGGTGCCCCCGATGTCAGGAGCTTCGTCGTGATCGCCGCCAGTGGAGTCGAGCTGCGCGCCGGTTCCCGCCTCCTGCTCGACGGGGCCACCTTCCGGATCGCCGCCGGTGACCGCGTCGGCCTGGTCGGCCGCAACGGCGCGGGGAAGACCACCCTGACCAAGGTCCTGGCCGGCCAGGGGCAGCCCGCCGCCGGCTCCGTGACGAGCTCGGGGGAGGTCGGCTACCTGCCACAGGACCCGCGCACGGGCGACCTGCAGGTCCTCGCGCGCGACCGGATCCTGTCGGCGCGCGGCCTCGACCGGATCGTCCGTGAGATGCGGGCCGCCGAGGGTGGCATGGCCAGCGCCGACGACGAGACCCGCGACAAGGCGATGCGCCGGTACGCGCGGCTCGAGGGCGAGTTCACCGCCCGTGGCGGGTATGCCGCGGAGTCCGAGGCCGCCTCCATCGCCAGCGCCCTCGGCCTCGACGAGCGCATCCTGGGGCAGACGCTCGGCACCCTCTCCGGTGGCCAGCGGCGACGGGTCGAGCTGTCGCGCATCCTGTTCTCCGGGGCGGAGACCCTGCTGCTCGACGAGCCGACCAACCACCTCGACGCCGACTCGATCGCGTGGCTGCGCGACTACCTCAAGGGGTACTCCGGCGGCCTGGTCGTCATCAGCCACGACGTCGAGCTGCTCGACGCGGTCGTCAACCGGGTCTTCCACCTCGACGCCAACCGCGCCGAGCTCGACCTCTACAACGTCGGCTGGAAGGCCTACCTCCAGGCCCGCGAGACCGACGAGCGGCGGCGCAAGCGTGAGTACGCCAACGCGACCAAGAAGGCCGCGGCGCTCATGGAGCAGGCCGAGAAGATGCGCGCGAAGGCCACCAAGGCCGTCGCCGCACAGAACATGATCAAGCGGGCCGAGCGCATGCTCGCCGGCATCGAGGGGGAGCGGGTCACCGACAAGGTGGCGCGCCTGCGCTTCCCCGACCCGGCGCCGTGCGGGCGGACGCCGCTGCGCGCCAGCGGGCTGTCGCGGTCCTACGGCTCGCTCGAGATCTTCACCGACGTCGACCTCGCCATCGACCGCGGCTCGCGCGTCGTCGTGCTCGGCCTCAACGGCGCGGGCAAGACGACGCTGCTGCGCATGCTGGCCGGGGTCGACGAGCCGGACACCGGGAAGGTCGAGCCCGGCCACGGCCTCAAGCTCGGCTACTACGCCCAGGAGCACGAGAACCTCGACGTCACCCGCTCGGTGCTCGAGAACATGAAGTCGGCGGCGCCGGACAGCTTCGGGGAGACCGAGGTCCGCAAGGTGCTCGGGTCGTTCCTGTTCAGCGGCGACGACGTCGACAAGCCCGCCGGCGTGCTGTCCGGTGGCGAGAAGACCCGCCTGTCGCTGGCCATGCTCGTCGTGTCCAGCGCCAACGTGCTGCTGCTCGACGAGCCGACCAACAACCTCGACCCGGCCTCGCGCGAGGAGATCCTCGGTGCCCTGCGCACGTACAAGGGTGCGGTCGTCCTCGTGACGCACGACGAGGGCGCCGTCGACGCGCTCGAGCCCGAGCGGATCCTGCTGCTGCCCGACGGCGTCGAGGACCTCTGGGGCCAGGACTACCGGGACCTCATCGCCCTCGCCTGACGCGCGGGACCGCCTCTCCCGTGAAAAGCCTGCCGGAACGGTGGGAATTACGGTCGGATAATGGACCGTTATGCGATCCATAACGAGCCGTGCAGAATAGGTCGGGTGACGCAGACCCCCACCCGACCCCGGCGGCAGGCCGGCAAGGCCACCGGCGCCTGGGCCGACGGCGACCGCACGCCGCTCAACGCCAACGAGCAGTTCAAGCAGGACGACGACGGCCTCAACGTGCGGGCGCGGATCGAGCAGGTCTACGCCAAGGAGGGGTTCGCCAGCATCCCCGGTGAGGACCTGCGCGGGCGGATGCGCTGGTGGGGCCTGTACACCCAGCGCAGGCCCGGGATCGACGGCGGCAGGACGGCCAGCCTCGACCCGGCCGAGCTCGACGACGAGTACTTCATGCTGCGGGTCCGCAGCGACGGCGGCTCCCTGTCCGGCGAGCAGCTGCGCGCCGTCGCCGGGATCAGCCGAGAGTTCGCCCGCGACACCGCCGACATCACCGACCGCCAGAACGTCCAGCTGCACTGGATCCGCGTCGAGGACGTGCCGGAGATCTGGGCGCGGCTGGAGTCCGTCGGGCTCACCACGTCCGAGGCCTGCGGTGACACCCCGCGCGTCATCCTCGGGTCGCCGGTCGCCGGGATCGCCGCCGACGAGGTGGTGGACGGGACCCCGGCCGTCGAGGAGATCCGTCGCCGCTACATCGGCAGTCCCGAGTTCTCCAACCTCCCGCGCAAGTTCAAGACCGCCATCTCGGGCAGCCCGAGCCTCGACGTCGCGCACGAGGTCAACGACATCTCCTTCGTCGGGGTCGTCCACCCCGAGCACGGGCCCGGGTTTGACGTCTGGGTCGGCGGCGGCCTGTCGACCAACCCGATGTTCGCCCAGCGGCTCGGCGCCTGGGTGCCGCTCGCCGACGTGCCCGAGGTGTGGAGGGGCGTCGTCTCCATCTTTCGTGACCACGGGTACCGGCGGCTGCGCAACCGCGCCCGGCTGAAGTTCCTCGTCGCGGACTGGGGCGTCGAGCGGTTCCGCGAGGTGCTCGAGCAGGAGTACCTCGGCCGCGCCCTCCTCGACGGCCCGGCCCCCGAGGCCCCGAGCGCGCACCGCCGCGACCACGTGGGCGTCCACCCCCAGCAGGACGGGCGCTTCTGGGTGGGCGTCGCCCCGCTGGCCGGACGGGTCAGCGGGACCACCCTCGAGGCGGTCGCCGACCTCGCCGAGCGCCACGGTTCCGGGCGGGTGCGCCTCACGGCCCACCAGAAGCTGCTCGTCCTCGACGTGCCGGAGCCCGAGGTCGCGGCGCTCACCGAGGGCCTCGCGGCCCTGGGGCTGCCCTCCGACCCGTCCGAGTGGCGCCGCGGCGTGATGGCCTGCACCGGCATCGAGTTCTGCAAGCTGGCCCTGGTCGAAACGAAGGCGCGTGCCAACACCGTCATCGCCGAGATGGAGCGCCGCCTCCCGGACTTCGACGTGCCCTTCACGATCCACGTCAACGGCTGCCCGAACTCCTGCGCCCGCTTCCAGGTCGCCGACGTCGGCCTCAAGGGCATGGTGCAGACCGACGAGGACGGCACACTCGTGGAGGTCTTCCAGGTCCACCTCGGCGGCGGTCTCGGCACCGAGCCCCAGCTGGCGCGCAAGACCCGCGCGCTCAAGGTCCGCGCCCTCGACCTGCCCGACTACCTCGAGCGGCTCGCCCGCACGTTCCTCGCGCAGCGCGACGGCGAGGAGTCCTTCGCCCACTGGGCTCACCGGGCGGACGAGGACGACCTGCGATGAGCGACAGCCCCCGCGGGGTCGTCCGGCACTGCCCCTTCTGTGCCGAGGAGGACCTCTGGCCGGTCGAGGAGCCGTCCGGAGGCTGGGAGTGCCGGGCCTGCGCCCGCGTCTTCACCGTGCGGCTCGACCGGGTCGAGGCGCAGCACATCCCCGGGCGGGTGGCCGAGCAGGCCGCCCTCGGACGAGAGGAGCAGCCGTGAGCACCGAGGCCGCAACCCCCGACGCAGCCGCCCCCGAGGCTGCAGCGACCGGCGCCGGGACACCCCGCGGCCGGGCCGCGCTCGAGGCCATCGCCCTGGAGGCGCAGCAGCGCTTCGCCGCGCTGGAGCGCGAGCCGCAGCACGCGGCGTACGAGGGACGCGTGAGCCTGGCCGCCCAGGCGCTGCGCTGGGCGCACGAGACCTTCGGCGAGCACCTCACCGTCGCGTCCTCCATGGGTGACGAGGTGCTCGTGCACCTCGTCGGCACCACCCTCACCGGCGCGGACGTGTTCTTCCTCGACACCGGGTACCACTTCGTCGAGACGCTCGGCACGCGCGACGCCTACCAGGCCATGCTGCCGATCAAGATCCGCACCATCCTGCCGCTGCTCACCGTGCCGCAGCAGGACGAGCAGTACGGCGCGAGGCTGCACGACCGCGACCCCGACGCCTGCTGCGCGATGCGCAAGGTCGAGCCGCTCAACCGCGCGCTCGAGGGCTACGAGTCGTGGGTCACCGGCATGCGACGCGCCGACGCCCCGACCCGCACCGACATCGACCTGGTCACCTGGGACGCGCGCCGTGGCCTGGTCAAGCTCAACCCGATCGCCGCGTGGACCGACGACGACGTCGACCGCTATGTCGCCGAGCACGGCGTCTTCCTCAACCCGCTGCGGCAGGAGGGCTACGCGTCGATCGGCTGCGCGCCCTGCACGCGGCCGGTGGCCGAGGGCGAGGACCCACGGGCCGGGCGCTGGTCCGGCAAGGACAAGACCGAGTGCGGGCTGCACACATGACCACGACCGAGACGGAAACCGTTGTGACCACGACACATCCGGCCACCGGCCTGACGACCGGGACCAGCGCCACGCCGCTCGTCCTGGACCACCTGGACCACCTCGAGTCCGAGGCGATCCACATCTTCCGCGAGGTGGCGGGGGAGTTCGAGCGCCCGGTCATCCTCTTCAGCGGCGGCAAGGACTCGGTCGTCATGGTGCACCTGGCGATCAAGGCTTTCGCGCCCGCGCCGCTGCCGTTCGCCCTGCTCCACGTCGACACCGGGCACAACTTCCCCGAGGTGCTCGACTACCGCGACGCGACGGTCGAGCGCCTCGGTGTGCGGCTCGTCGTCGCGAAGGTGCAGGACTACATCGACGACGGGCGGCTGCGCGAGCGGCCGGACGGGACGCGCAACCCGCTGCAGACGGTGCCCCTGCTCGACGCGATCGAGGCGGGGAAGTTCGACGCCGTCTTCGGTGGCGGCCGCCGCGACGAGGAGAAGGCCAGGGCCAAGGAACGGGTCTTCAGCCTGCGCGACGCGTTCGGCGCGTGGGACCCCCGACGCCAGCGGCCCGAGCTGTGGGACCTCTACAACGGCCGCCACGCCCCGGGCGAGCACGTCCGCGTCTTCCCGCTGTCCAACTGGACCGAGCTCGACGTCTGGCGCTACATCGAGCGCGAGGGCATCGCCCTGCCGGAGCTGTACTACGCACACGACCGCGAGGTCTTCCGGCGCGACGGCATGTGGCTGACCCCGGGCGAGTGGGGCGGCCCCAAGGACGGCGAGCCGGTCGAGACCCGGCGGGTCCGCTACCGAACCGTCGGCGACATGAGCTGCACCGGTGCAGTCGAGTCCGACGCCGGTGACGTGGCCGGGGTCATCCTCGAGCTCGCCGCCTCCCGGCTCACCGAGCGCGGGGCGACCCGCGCCGACGACCGCCTCTCCGAGGCCGCCATGGAGGACCGCAAGAAGCAGGGGTACTTCTGATGACCGTCGACACCCACCAGGAAGCCGCCGTGACCGCTCCCGGAGCCGCAGCCCGCGCCGACACGCAAGCGCCCGCCGACACGCAAGCGCCCGCCGACACCGCAGAGCCCGCCGCCGAGGCGCCGGCCACCAGCGCGCCTCCCCGGCACGACCTGCTCCGGCTGGCCACGGCTGGCTCGGTCGACGACGGCAAGTCGACCCTCGTCGGGCGGCTGCTCTACGACACCAAGTCCGTCCTCGCCGACCAGCTCGACGCGGTCGAGCGGGTCAGCCGCGAGCGCGGCCTCGACGCCGCCGACCTGGCGCTCCTGACCGACGGCCTGCGGGCCGAGCGCGAGCAGGGCATCACGATCGACGTCGCCTACCGGTACTTCTCCACGGCCACGCGGTCCTACGTGCTGGCCGACACCCCGGGCCACGTCCAGTACACCCGCAACATGGTCACGGGCGCCTCGACCGCCGAGCTCGCCCTCATCCTCATCGACGCCCGTCACGGCGTCGTCGAGCAGACCCGGCGGCACCTTGCGGTCACCGGGCTCCTCGGCGTGCGGCACGTCGCGGTGGCGGTCAACAAGATGGACCTGGTCGGCTGGTCGCAGGAGCGCTTCGACGCCATCGTGGCCGAGTTCGCACGCCACGCAACGCGTTTCGGCATCGAGGACGTCGTCGCCGTGCCGGTCTCGGCCCTCTTCGGCGACAACGTCGTCGACCGGTCCGACCGCGCCACCTGGTACACCGGCCCCACCCTGCTCGAGCACCTCGAGTCCGTGCCGGTCGGGACCGACCCCTCGACCCAGCCCCTGCGGCTGCCGGTGCAGTACGTCATCCGCCCGCGGACACCCGAGCACCCCGACTACCGCGGGTATGCCGGGCGGCTCGCCTCCGGCGTGGTCCGCCCCGGCGACCGGGTGACGGTCCTGCCGTCCGGTCGCACGACCACCGTCGAGGCCATCGACCGCACGCGGCCCGACGGCTCCCTCGAGCAGCTCGACGTGGCCTTCGCGCCCCAGTCGATCACGCTGCGGCTGGCCGACGACGTCGACGTGTCGCGAGGCGACCTCATCGCCGCGACCGACGAACCGGGCCTCCTGACGCGGTCCATCGCCGGCACGGTCGCCGTGCTCTCGGACCGTCCGCTGCGCCAGCGCGACCGGGTGCTGCTGCGCGTCGGCACGCGGACCACGCGGGCCCTGGTCGAGGACGTCGTCGACCAGCTCGACATCGAGACCATGGAGCACCGCACCGCCCCCGACGGCCTGCCGCTCAACGCGATCGGGCGGGTGCGCCTCCGCCTCGCCGAGGACGTGCCGGTCGACGACTACCGCGTCCTGCGCCGCACCGGGGCCTTCCTGCTCATCGACGAGTCCGACGGTGCCACCCTGGCGGCGGGCATGGCCGACGCCCCGGACCGCGCTGTCGGCGAGGGCATCTGATGACCGCCGCCGCGGACTACCCGCTGACCCTCGACGTCCACGGCCGCCGCGCCGTGGTGGTCGGGGGCGGTCCCGTGGCAGCGCGTCGCGCCCGCGGTCTCCTGGACGCCGGCGCCGTCGTCGACGTCGTGGCGCCCTGGGTGTGCGAGGACCTGGCGGCGGCAGCCTCGGCCGGGCAGGTCCGGTGGCACGAGCGCGAGTACGTCGCCGGCGACCTCCTGGAGCCCGAGCCCGCGTGGCTCGTGCACACCGCCACGGGCGACCCGGCCACGGACGCGCAGGTGGCCCGCGAGGCCGAGGCAGCACGGGTCTGGTGCGTGCGGGCCGACGACGCCGCTGCATCGAGCGCCTGGACGCCCGCTGTGGCCCGCGGTCGCGAGGGCACAGGGGCCGAGGGCCTCACCGTCGCCGTCAACGCCGGGGGAGACCCGCGCCGAGCCGCCGCCGTCCGCGACGCAGTCCTGGCGGCGCTCGACTCCGGCACCCTGCCCGTGCGTCGCCACCGCGTGGCGGCGTCGGGGGAGGCACCGTCCCGGCCGGGCCGGGTGGCCCTCGTCGGGGGCGGCCCCGGCGCCGACGACCTCATCACCGTGCGGGGACGCGCCCTGCTGGCGGCGGCCGACGTGGTCGTCACCGACCGGCTGGGCCCCCGCGGGCTGCTCGACACGCTGGCCGCGGACGTCGAGGTCGTCGACGTCGGCAAGACCCCCGGCAACCACCCCAGCAGCCAGGAGCGGATCAACGAGATCCTCGTCCACCACGCCTCTCAGGGCCGCAACGTCGTCCGGCTCAAGGGCGGTGACCCGTTCGTCCTCGGCCGGGGCGGCGAGGAGGCGCTGCACTGCGCCGAGCACGGCATACCGGTCGAGGTCGTCCCCGGCGTGACCTCGGCGGTCTCCGTGCCCGCCGCCGCCGGCATCCCGGTGACCCACCGCGGCATCACGGCGTCGTTCGTCGTCGCCTCCGCCCACGAGGGGGCCGACCACGTGATCTCGGCGGCGGCCGACGCCGCCCCGGACGCGACCCTGGTGCTGCTCATGGGCGTCACGCGGCTCGCCGAGACCGCAGCGGCGCTGGTGGCCGCCGGACGGGCCGCGACGACCCCCGTGGCCCTGGTGGAGCGGGGCTGGACGCCGCAGCAGCGCACCACCGTCACCACGCTCGAGCACGCGGCCGCGGATGCCGTCCGGGCCGGCGTCCGCGCGCCCGCCGTCGTGGTGGTCGGCGACGTCGTGTCGGTGCGGAGCCGCCTCGGTGACCTGGCAGGGGAGTAGCGTCCCTACGGTGAGTGCACCCGACATCGTGCTGCTGGCCCACGGCTCGCCGGACCCCCGGCACGCCCGCGGCGTGGAGGAGCTGGCCGGCCACGTGCGCGCGCTGGCGCCCGCACGGCCCGTCCACACGGCATACCTCGACCACCACGAACCGACCCCGGCGGCCACGGCGTCCGCGCTCGGTGACCACGCTGTCGTCGTGCCGGTGCTGATCACCCCCGCGTACCACGCCCGCGTGGACGTGCCCTCCGCGGTGGAGCAGATCGCCTCGACGTCCGGCGCCCGGGTCGCCCTCGCCGAGCCGCTCGGGCCCCACCCGATGCTGCTCGACGCCGCCGAGGAGCTCCTGCTCGCGCACGGCGTCGCCCCGGACCCGCACACTGCAGTGCTGCTGTATGCCGCCGGGTCCAGCGACAGCGACGCCGTCGCCGCCGTCACGCACGTCGTCCAGGAGCACCCGCGCGAGGGGTGGGGGCGCTGGGACGTCGCCGCCCTCGACGGGGGCGCCACGCTAGAGCAGGTCCTGAGGCGGCTGCCGGAGGACACCGACCGGACCGTCGCCGTGTCCTTCATGGTGGCCGAGGGCATCCTGCGCGACCGGATGGCCCAGGAGTGCGGCCGGCACGGGGTCACGATGGTGCCGGGCGCGCTGGCGCAGACCGACGCGGTGGCCAAGCTCGTGCTGGCCCGCGCCGACAACCTGCCCGCGGGTAGCCTGCCCGGGTGAGCGACACCCCCGACCGGCCGCACCCGCACCTGCACGTCGCCCGCGTGGGCGACGTCGTCACCGTCAGCCTCGACCGGCCGGAGCAGCGCAACGCACAGACCCCGAGCCTGTGGGCGGCCCTGGCGGCGGTCGCCGAGGGGCTGGACCCCTCCGTGCGGGTCGTGGTGCTGCGGGGTGAGGGGCAGTCGTTCTCGGCCGGGCTGGACCGCGGCATGCTGCGGCCGGGAGGTGTCGAGGGGGAGCAGGACATCCTCGCCCTGGCCGTCGGCGGCCCGGACGCCGCGGCCGACGCGATCGAGGCGTTCCAGCGCGGGTTCACCGCGTGGGCGTCGGTGCCCGCAGTGGTCGTGGCTGCCGTGCAGGGTCACGCCATCGGGGCGGGCATGCAGCTCGCCCTGGCCGCCGACCTGCGCGTCGTCGCCGACGACGTCCAGCTCGCCATGCGCGAGACCTCCCTGGGGCTGGTGCCCGACCTCGGCGGCACGGGGCCGCTCGTGCGGCTCGTGGGCCCGGGCCGGGCGCTCGAGATCTGCGCGACGGGGCGCTTCGTGGGGGCGCAGGAGGCCGTCGCGACCGGTCTCGCCAACGTCGCGGTGCCGCGTGCCGAGCTCGAGGCCACGACGGCCGACCTCGTCGCGGCCCTGCTCGCCGCCCCAGCCGACGCGCTGCGCGAGCTCAAGCCGCTGCTGGCTGCCGCCGCGACGAGCGACCGCGGGACCCAGCTGCGGCTCGAGCGCGAGGCCCAGGGCCGGCTGCTGCACGGGATGCTCCAGCGCGCCCGGAGCTGACCCGCCGCCGCCCTGTCGGTGCCGGGCGGCACCATGGGAATGCGACCCGGCGCACAGGCGTTGTCCCGCCGGAACGACTCGGAGGTGGCGCATGAGCATGTCTGGCTGGATGGCCATGCGTTCACTGACCCGTGACGACTCGGTCAAGGACCGCAAGCTGGCCCCCGGGACGGCCCGGCGCACCCTGTCTTACGCGCGCTCGTTCAAGCGCGAGATCGCCGTCTTCGTCGTGGTCGTCGTCCTCGACGCCGCGCTGGTCGTCGCCACCCCGCTGCTGCTCAAGGACATCGTCGACCGCGGCATCATCCCCAAGGACCGGGGCGTCGTGGTCGAGCTGGCCCTGCTCGTCGCGGCCATCTCGCTGGCGGACGGCGCCCTGACGCTGGTGCAGCGGTGGTACTCCGCCCGGATCGGCGAGGGGCTGATCTACCACCTGCGCACCGAGGTCTTCGCGCACGTGCTGCGGCAGCCGATCGCGTTCTTCACCCGCGCCCAGACCGGCGCCCTGGTGAGCCGGCTCAACTCCGACGTCCTCGGCGCCCAGCAGGCCTTCACGTCCGTGCTGTCGAGTGTCGTCAGCAACGTCGTGTCGCTCGCCCTGATCATCGGCACCATGGCGACGCTCTCGTGGCAGCTGACGCTGGCGTCACTGGCGCTGGTGCCCTTCTTCATCGTCCCGGCGCGCTGGATGGGCCGCCGGCTCGCCGGTCTCAGCCACGCCCAGATGGGCCTCAACGCCGACATGGGCACGCGGATGACGGAGCGGTTCAACGTCGCCGGCGCGCTGCTCGTCAAGCTCTTCGGCGACGCCCGCCGCGAGGACGCCGAGTATGCAGAGCGTGCCGCCGGCGTGCGCGACATGGGCGTCAAGATCGCCATGAACCGCAGCGTCTTCTTCGTGGCGCTCACCCTCGTCGCCTCGCTGGCGACCGCCATGGTCTACGGCTTCGGCGGCCTCATGGCCGTCGGCGGCACCCTCACCGTCGGCACGCTCCTCGCCCTCACCGCGCTGCTCGCCCGGCTCTACGGGCCGCTCACCGCCATCTCCAACGTCCGCGTCGACGTCATGACGGCCCTGGTCTCGTTCGAGCGGGTCTTCGAGGTGCTCGACCTCGAGCCGCTCGTGCAGGAGCGGCCGGGTGCCCGCCCGCTGCCCGACGGCCCGGTGTCGGTCGAGCTCGACGGCGTCGGCTTCCGCTACCCCTCGGCTGACGACGTGTCGCTCGCCTCCCTCGAGAGCACGGCGATCGGCGACCGCAAGGGCTCGGGGACCGTCCTGCGGGACGTCACGTTCACCGTGGAGCCGGGGCAGCTCGTCGCCCTCGTCGGCCCGAGCGGGGCCGGCAAGACGACCATCACCAGCCTCGTCGCGCGCCTCTACGACCCGACCACGGGCGCCGTGCGGATCAACGGCGTCGACGTGCGCGACGCCACCCTCGACTCGGTCCACTCGACGGTCGGGGTCGTGACGCAGGAGGCGCACCTCTTCCACGACACCATCCGCGCCAACCTCGCCTACGCGGCGCCGGACGCCACCGAGGAGCAGATGGTCGCCGCCCTGAAGGCCGCGCACGTCTGGGCCCTGGTCGACGCCCTGCCCGAGGGCCTGGACACCGTCGTCGGCGACCGGGGCCACCGGCTCTCCGGCGGCGAGAAGCAGCGCCTCGCGCTGGCCCGCCTGCTGCTCAAGGGGTCGGGCCTCATCGTCCTCGACGAGGCGACTGCCCACCTCGACAGCGAGTCGGAGGCCGCCGTCCAGCGTGCCCTCGACACCGCCCTGACCGGCCGCACGGCCCTCGTCATCGCGCACCGGCTGTCGACCGTCCGCGGCGCCGACCAGATCCTCGTCGTCGACGGCGGGCGCGTCGTCGAGCGCGGGACGCACACCGAGCTCATGGCGCGTCACGGCCTCTACCGCGACCTGTACACGACCCAGTTCGCCGAGCAGGAGTCCGACGTCCCCGCCTAGGAGGGCACCACGTCCGGCTCGGGAACCTTCTGGTCCGCGGTGCCGCGACCCGGTCGTGGACGCCGCCGGGTCAGCACCACGCCCACGACGCACAGGGCGCCCCCGACGTACGCCCCCGCCGGGGGCAGCTCGCCGAGGAGCAGCCACCCCAGCCCCGTGGCGATGACCGGCACCAGGAAGGTCGTCAGGGCCAGCGTGCCGGCGTTCGTCCGCGACAGCGCGAACGCCCAGAGCAGGAACGCCACCGCAGTGGGGAAGACCCCGAGGTAGGCGACGAGCAGCAGCGTCGTCGCGCTCCCGTGGCGCACCGTGTCGACCAGCTCGGGCGTGAAGGGCAGGCACACCACCGCGCCGATGACGCAGGCGAGGAACGTGACCTCGAGCCCCGGCAGCCGGGACAGCAGCGGCTTCTGCGTGACGACACCGGCGCCGTAGGTGAGCGCTGCCACCACGGCGAGCAGGACGCCGCCGAGGTCGCCCCCCGCGTGGCCCGACTTGGCCAGGCCGATCACGACGACGCCCGCGAACCCCACGACCGCACCCGCCACGAGCCAGCGGGTGAGCTGCTCGCCGAGGAAGGCCGCCGCCAGCAGGGCCACGACGATCGGGCCGATCTGCACCAGCATCGCGGCCGTGCCGGCGTCGATACGGCGCTCGGCGGCGTTGAGCGTTATGTTGTAGACGCCGAACCACAGCACCCCGCACGTCACGAGCAGCGGCAGGTCGCGCCGGCTCGGCCAGGTCCGGGGGCGGCTCAGCATCATCGCGCCGAGGACCACGGATGCGACGAGCAGCCGACCGAGCGACAGCGCGCCGGGCGAGACCGACGGGCCGAGGTGGCGGATGGCGACGAACGCCGATGCCCACAGGACCAGGACGACGGGGACGGTCAGGAGGCTGAGCGTGCGGGTGCGGTCGGGCGTCGTCACGAGCAGGACCGTATGCCGTGCCGCGCGCAGCCGCGACGGCGGCGGTGCCAATCTCCGCCCGATGACTGCCAGTTCTCGCCCAGCAGGTGGTCAGGCGGCGTCCGGGCGCTGCCTCAGCCGTCCTCCTCGTCCCAGATGCGCACCTTCTTCACCTTGGCGGGACGACCCCCGCGACCCGCCCGGGCCCCCACCGGTTCGGCCGTCCTGTCGCCCTCGGCGGCGGGTCCGGTGCGGTCCCCCGTGTCGGGGGCGGCGGGCTCCAACGACTCGAGGTACTCGCGCCGGGCGCCGAACCAGACCAGGACGAAGCCCGCCACCATGGCCAGCCACCACTGGAACGCGTAGGCCTGGTGGGGGCCCAGGTCGGTGTCGGGCGCCTCGAGAGCGGCCGGTCGCGGTGGCGTGCCGCCGTCGGCCGTCCGCTCGCTCTGCACGATGACGTAGCCCCCGAGCAGCGGCGTGCCGGCTGCTGCCGACGCCTCGCGCAGGTTGATGCTCGCGAGCTGCCCCGGCTGCATCTTCCGGCCGAGCGAGGGCTCCCCCTGGCGCGCCCACCCCGTCACGGTCACCTGACCGGTCGGGACGGGGGGCACGTCGGGACGGGTCTCCGCAGTCGCCCCGTTGGGCACCCACCCCCGGTCGAGCAGGACCGTGCCGGCACCGTCGGCCCGGAACGGCACGACGACCTCGTAGCCGTAGACGGACTCGTGGGGGCGGTTGCGAACCAGCAGCTGGCTGTCCGCGGCATACGTCCCGGTCATGGTGACCCGGGTCCAGTCGGAGGCCAGCGGCATCGGTGACGCGCCCAGGACCTGGCCGACCGGGCGCGGCGTCGCGCCGTAGTGGGCGTGGATCCGGTCGGCCCGCGCGGCCTTCGCCTCGTAGCGGTGCCACTGCCACCGGCCGAGGAAGAACGCCGCCACGGCGAACACCGCGGCCACCGCCAGGGCGCCCAGCCAGCGTCGCGAGGTGAACGTCCTGAACACTTCTTCACGGTACCCGGCCTAGGCTGGGGGCCATGACCGGCCTCCCCTTCCCGACGGTGCGCGACAGCGCGCGCCCGCCGGCCGACCTGCCGGGGCTGCCCGACCGGCACGGACGGGTGGCCCGTGACCTGCGCGTGTCGGTGACCGACCGGTGCAACCTGCGCTGCCGCTACTGCATGCCGGCCGAGGGGCTGCCGTGGCTGGCCAAGCCCGAGATGCTCACCGACGACGAGCTCGTGCGCCTCGTGGGGATCTTCGTGGGGCTGGGGGTCCGCCAGGTGCGGCTGACGGGCGGGGAGCCGCTGCTGCGCCGTTCCCTCGTCGACGTGGTCCGGCGCATCGCCGCCCTGGACCCACGGCCCTCGATCGCGATGACCACCAACGGCGTCGGCCTCGACCGGCTCGCCCAGCCCCTGGCCGACGCCGGGCTGGACCGCATCAACGTCAGCCTCGACACGGTCGACCCGCGCGAGTTCGCCGACCTGACCCGCCGCGACCGGCTGCACGACGTCGAGGCCGGGCTCAAGGCGGCCGCAGCGGCTGGCCTGACGCCGGTCAAGGTCAACGCGGTCGCCATGCGCGGCATCAACGACCACTCCGTGGCCGAGCTGCTGCAGTGGTGCCTGGACCGCGGCTACGAGCTGCGCTTCATCGAGCAGATGCCGCTGGACGCCCAGCACGGGTGGGACGCCTCGACCATGATCGGCGCCGACGAGGTGCGCGAGCGGCTGTCCGAGCGGTTCACCCTGACGCCGCTGCCCGCGCAGGACCGGGGGAGTGCACCGGCCGAGCGGTTCCTGGTCGACGGCGGACCGGAGACGGTCGGCATCATCGCGAGCGTGTCCGCGCCGTTCTGCGCCGCGTGCGACCGCACCCGGCTGACGGCCGACGGCCAGGTGCGCAACTGCCTCTTCTCGCAGGCCGAGACCGACCTGCGCGGCCCGCTGCGCGACGGCGCGAGCGACGAGGAGATCGCCGGCCTCATCCGTGGGGAGATGTGGCGCAAGGCACCCGGGCACGGGATCGGCACGGAGGCGTTCGTGCAGCCGGCGCGCCCGATGTCCTCGATCGGCGGCTAGCCGGCTTGGCGTGCCGACACGGGGGAGCGCTAGCCCGCGTCCGCAGGGATGGCGTCCGCCGCCACGGTCTCCCTGAGGAAGCCCCGGACGGACAGGAACTCCCCGAGGGAGTCCCGGTGGTCGGCGCACGCCAGCCACACCTTGCGCCGGTCGGGGGTGTGCAGCTTCGGGTTGTTCCACAGGTGCGCCCAGGTCGCCTCGCGGCGGCAGCCCTTGGCGCTGCAGACGAGGTCGGTCACCGCTGGGGTCACCGCGGCCCGATCTGCGGCGGCCCGTCCCCGCGCGGCACGACCGGGCGTGAGCCGCCCGGGGCGCGGGGCCGGACGGCGTTGGCCATGACGACGGCGACGTACGGCAGCAGGATCGCCGCGATGGACAGCGTGCCCCACACCCAGGGAGACGCACCCTTGGTGGCCGTCACCGCCGCACCGACGAAGCAGACGGTGCGCACGGCCATGGTCAGCAGGTAGCGCTTGATCCGGTGGGCCTGTTCCTCGGCCAGCGACTCGGGGGCGGAGGTCACCGACTGCACGACGGGCTCGTCGTGGTGGGAGCGGCGGGGACGGGGCACCCTTCAACGATAAGCCGGGACGGTCGACGCCACCGATCTGGCCCCGGGCGTTCCGGGTGCGGCCTACCGATGGGTAGTCGGTAGGGTCGCAGCGGGCCCCGGACGGGGCCCGTCGCACGACCGACCGACCGCCGCGAGGCACGGAGGAGATCGATGGCTGGGCGCAACATCCTCGTCACGGGGGGCAACCGCGGCATCGGGCTGGCGATCGCCCGAGCCCTCGACGCTGCCGGTGAGAACGTCGTGGTGACGAACCGCTCCGGCGAGGCCCCCGAGGGCCTGCGGGCGGTCCGCTGCGAGGTCACCAACACCGCCAGCGTCGACGCGGCCTTCACCGAGGCCGAGGAGCTGCTGGGTGGCCCCGTCGAGGTGCTCGTCGCCAACGCGGGCATCACCCGGGACACCCTCCTGATGCGGATGAGCGACGAGGAGTTCGACTCCGTCCTCGACACCAACCTCGCCGGGGCCTTCCGCTGCGCCCGTCGCGCGGTCAAGGGCATGATCCGCGCGCGCCGCGGCCGCATCGTCTTCATCTCCAGCGTCGTCGGTCTCTACGGGTCGCCCGGGCAGGCCAACTACGCCGCCAGCAAGTCCGGCCTCGTCGGCCTCGCCCGCTCCATCTCGCGCGAGCTCGGCGGTCGCGGCATCACGGCCAACGTCGTCGCCCCCGGCTTCATCGAGACCGACATGACCGCGGCCCTGCCCGAGGACCGGCAGAAGGCCTACCTCGCGAGCATCCCCGCCGGCCGCTTCGGCCAGGCGGACGAGGTCGCCGCCGCGGTGCGGTTCCTCGCCGGCGACGACGCGGCATACATCACCGGCGCCGTCATCCCGGTCGACGGCGGCCTCGGCATGGGCCACTGACCCGACCCACCTGTCCGACCCCCTGCAGGACCCCACTCCACGAAGGAGAACCCCCATGTTGCTCGAGGGCAAGAAGCTGCTGGTCACCGGCGTCCTCATGGACTCCTCGATCGCGTTCCACGTCGCCAAGCTGGCGCAGGAGCAGGGGGCCGAGGTGGTCCTGACGTCGTTCGGGCGCACCTTCAAGATCACCCAGACCATCGCCAGGCGGCTGCCGACCACCCCGCCGGTCATCGAGCTCGACGTCACGAACCAGGGCGACCTCGACAGCCTGGCCGAGCGGCTCGGCGAGCACGTCGACCACCTCGATGGCGTGCTCCACTCGATCGGGTTCGCGCCGCAGGGTGCCTTCAACTTCATGGAGGGCACGTTCGAGGACGTGTCGACGGCGATGCACGCCTCGGCCTACTCGCTGAAGTCGCTGGCCGTCGCGGCCCTGCCGCTGATGCGCGAGGGCGGGGCGATCGTCGGCCTCACCTTCGACGCGAAGTTCGCCTGGCCCGTGTACGACTGGATGGGTGTGGCCAAGGCGGCGTTCGAGTCCACGAACCGCTACCTCGCCCGCGACCTCGGGCCGAAGGGCATCCGCAGCAACCTGGTCTCCGCCGGGCCGATCCGCACGACCGCGGCCAAGTCGATCCCGGGCTTCGTCGCCTTCGAGGACACCTGGGGCCAGCGGGCCCCGCTGGGCTGGGACGTCAACGACCCGGTGCCCGCCGCGAAGGCCTGTGCAGCCCTTCTGTCCGACTGGTTCCCCGCCACCACCGGCGAGATCGTGCACGTCGACGGCGGCGTGCACGCCATGGGCCAGTAGCGGCGGCGCGCGAGCCGGGGGCGGGCAGTAGCGTCTGACGCCATGACGTCCGCATCCGGCGTGGCCGAGACCGTCACGGTCACCGAGGTCCGCGTCCTCGAGGGGCCGAACCTCTACTTCGCCAAGCCGGCGGTCAAGGTCACCCTCGACCTGCCCGGGTACCTCGCAGCAGCCGAGCCCGACCTGGGTCGCCTCGCCGGGCGCGTCGGTATGCCTGGTGCCCGGCCGGGTGCGCCCGGCACGCAGGCGCGCCAGCGGTTCGTCATGCGCGTCGTGGAGCGCGCCGTCCGCGCGACCGCGGCGGCCAGCGGGACCACCCGGCTCGGCGTGCGGGTGCGGGCCGGCTCCAGCCCCGCGCAGGTCGTCGTCGCGTTCGTCTGGCGACGCCGCGGGCGGGCGAGGGCGCTGGGCGAGGCCACCGGTCCGGTCCTGCAGGCCTGGCTCGAGGGCCGGGACGCGGTCGCCGACCAGGCGGCCGTGGTGGCGGCCGCCGCACCCGGGGACCGGCCCGCGATCGTCCGGCCCACGATCCCTGTCGCCTCCGTGACCGGCACCAACGGGAAGACCACCACGACCCGGCTGCTCGGGCACATCGGCATGACCGCCGGCCTGCGGACCGGCTGGTCCTCGACCGATGGCATCGTCGTCCAGGGCGAGCTCGTCGAGGCCGGCGACTACTCGGGGCCCGCCGGGGCGCGGGCGGTCCTCAGCGCCCCCGGCGTCCAGCTGGCCATCCTGGAGACCGCGCGCGGGGGCATGCTGCTCAAGGGCATGGGCGTCAGCCACAACGACGTCAGCGTCGTCACGAACGTGTCGGCCGACCACCTCGGGATGCAGGGGATCGACACCGTCGACCAGCTGGCCGAGGTCAAGGCGATCGTCACCAAGGCCACGCGGCCCGGTGGCTGGGCCGTGCTCAACGGCGAGGACCCGCGGGTCTGGGCGATGCGCACCGGGACCCGCGCCAAGCCGTGGGTCTTCGCCCTGCGGTCCGACGCGCCGGCGATCCGCCAGGCGCTGGACCTCGGCGGCCGTGCCGTGACGGTCCTCGACGGCGACGTCACCGTGCTCGAGGCCGGCCGCGACCCCGACCGCCTGGTCAGCGTGCTCGACGTGCCGGCCACGCTGTCGGGCCTGTCGCAGCACAACATCGCGAACGTCCTCGCCGGTGCGGCAGCGGCGCTCGGGCTCGGCATACCGCGCGACGCGGTCGTCGAGGGGCTGCGGACGTTCGCACCGGACGACCGGCTCAACCCCGGGCGCATGAACACGTACACGCTGAGGCGCCCCGACGGCGCCGAGATCACGGTCATCGTCGACCTCGCGCACAACGAGGCGGGCCTCGAGGCGCTGCTCGACGTGGCGCACGGCCTGACGGTGCCCGGCGGCCAGGTCCACCTCGGCCTGGGCCTCGCCGGCGACCGCACCGACGAGCTGCTCGAGGCCATGGGCGAGATCGCCGGGCTGCGCGCCGACAGGGTGGTCGCAGCGCACAAGGCGCACTACCTGCGCGGGCGCACCATGGAGGAGCTCGAGGCCCACCTTCGCGCCGGGCTGGCCCGCGCCGGCGTGGCCGACATCGAGTCCTACGACACCGAGCTGGGCGGACTGCAGGCGCTCGTCCCCGGCGCCGCCGACGGCGACGTGGTGGCCCTGATGTGCCACTCGGAGCGGGCGCAGGTGGCGGCCTGGCTGGGGGAGCAGGGCGCCACCTCCGACACGGCCGCGGACGTGCGGCGCAAGGTCGTTGCGGCCCGCGGGGAGCACGAGCTGGAGCCCGAGATCACCGCCCTGTGGGCCCTCCACGACCACAGCGCCCGGGTCGAGGCCGCGCGGGTCCTGCGCGACCGTCGCCCGGACGACCCCCGGCTGGTCTACGAGTACGCCTCGGCGCTCGACGCGGCCGACCGCGAGTCCGAGGCCGTCGAGGCGTACCGCGAGGCCCTCGCTGGAGGCCTGCGCGAGCCGCACCGGCACCGGGCCCGGATCCAGCTCGCGTCCAGCCTGCGCAACACCGGTCATGCCGACGCGGCGTACGACCTGCTCACCCAGCTCGAGTCGGAGCGCCCGGGGTCCGCCGCGGTGGCGGCGTTCCGTGCACTGGCGGCGTTCGACTGCGGCCGCCCCGGCGAGGCCGTGGCGGACCTCCTGGAGGTCCTGCTGCACCACGCCGGCGACGACGACACCCAGGGCTACCGAGGCGCGCTGTCGCGGTATGCCGCACAGCTGCGCGGGCGGTGAGCCGCCCGGTCACCGCCCCTCAGGCAGTGACCGGTTCGCCCTCCGCGCCCTCCGCGGCGGCCTCGTTGCCGGCCACCTCCGCCTCGCTCTGGAGCTCGACCGGGTCGAGGTCGGGGTCGCTCACGCCGTCGCGGTTGTGCGCGCCCGCCTGGGCCGACTGCGTCATCGTCTCGAGCTCGGCGAGCACCTCGGCGTGCTGGTCGACGCAGAGCACGACGACGTCGCCGGGGTTGGCACGGGCCATGCAGTGCCGCACCGCGTCGACCTCCGCCAGCACGACCTCGACCTGGCGGCAGCGCACGCCCTCCTTGCCCATCTCCGCGCGGACTCCGTCGGCGATGAGCTCGGCCGTCTCGCCCAACGGCCGGCCGCGGAGGCGCTTGTCCTCGCGGACGACGACGACGTCGAAGTGGCGTGCCGCGATGGCGCCCAGCTCGCGCATGTCGTCGTCGCGGCGGTCGCCTGCGGTCGACACCATGCCGATCCGGGAGACTTTGCCCAGGTCCGCCTGACCGGACTTCTGCTCGGCATACCGGTCGACGAACTCGCCCAGCACCCGCATGCCGGGGGCGTTGTGGCAGTAGTCGACGAACACGTCCACGTTGTGCACGTTGACGAGGTTCATGCGGCCGGGGGAGAGGTAGTAGCTCGTGGTGAAGGTGCGCAGGCCCTGGCGGATCTCGTGGAGGCCGGCCCCGGCGGCGAAGGCGGCGCCCGCAGCCGCCATCGCGTTGGCGACGTTGAACTTCGCGGTGCCGCCGAAGGTCGCGGGAAGCAGGTGCGTCCAGGCGAGCTGCATCGAGCGGCGCCCGTGCTTGATGGTGATCATGTCGCCGCGGTCGGTCGGCTCGAGCACCACGGCCCGGCCACCGCGACGGCAGTGGTCGTCGATGTACTCGCGCACCTTGCTGCCCGGCGGCTGGAGCGAGAACCAGACGACGCTGCCGGAGCAGCGCCGGCGCATCTTGCGCACGAGGTCGTCGTCGGCGTTGAGGACCGCAAAGCCGTCCCGCGGCACGGCCTCGACGATGACCGCCTTGACGTCGGCCAGCTGCTCGAGGGTGTCGATGCCCTTCATGCCGAGGTGGTCCGGCGCGATGTTGGTGACGACGGCGACGTCGTTGCGGTCGTAGCCGAGTCCCTCGCGCAGGATGCCGCCGCGGGCGACCTCCATGACGGCGAAGTCGACGCGCGGGTTCTGCAGGACCATCCGCGCGGACCGCGGGCCGGAGGCGTCCGCCTTGTAGACGAGCCGCTCGTCGATCACGATGCCGTCGGTGGAGGTCATGCCGACCTTGCGCCCGATCCCCTTGAAGATGTGGGCGATCATGCGCGACGTGGTCGTCTTGCCGTTGGTGCCGGTGACGGCCACGATCGGCACGCGGGAGGGGGAGCCGGGTGGGAAGAGCAGGTCCACGACGGGCCGGGCGATGTACTGCGGCTCGCCGACCGTCGGGTGCGTGTGCATCCGGAACCCGGGCGCGGCGTTCACCTCGCAGATCGCGCCGCCGGTCTCACGCACGGGCGAGGCGATGTCGGGGCAGATGAAGTCGATGCCGGCGACGTCGAGCCCGATCATCCGGGCCGCCTCCTCGGCGATCTCGACGTTGTCCGGGTGGGCCTCGAAGGTGCGGTCGACGGAGATGCCGCCCGTCGACATGTTGCCGGTGAGGGCGAGCTTGACCATCTGCCCCTCCGGCGGCACCTGGTCCATCTCCCAGCCCTGGTCGCGGACGAGCGCCACTGCCGCGTCGTCGACCTTGATGCGGGTGAGGACCTTCTCGTGGCCGACGCCGCGACGGGGGTCGGCGTTGGTGATGTCGACCAGCTCGCTCACCGTGTGGGACCCGTCGCCGATCACGTGCGCCGGGACGCGCTCGGCGATCGCCTGCATCTTCCCGCCCACGATGAGGCACCGGTAGTCGCGGCCGGTGATGAACGACTCGACGATGACGTAGCCGCGCCGCGACTCGCCCTCGGCGACGACGAAGGCGTCCCGGACCTCGTCCTCGGACTGCAGGTCGAGCACGACACCCCGGCCGTGGTTGCCGTCGAGCGGCTTGACGACGACGGGGAAGCCGATGCGCCGGGCCGCGGCGGCAGCCCCGTCGGCGGACCGGACGGTCTCCTGCTTCGGCACGGGCAGCCCCGCAGAGGCGAGCAGCCGGGTCGTCATGTCCTTGTCGGAGGCGATGTCGACGGCCAGCGCGCCGGTCTTGGACGTCATCGTGGCGCGGATCCGCTGCGCGTGGACCCCCTGGCCCAGCTGGACGAGGGAGGCGCTGTTGAGGCGGATGTACGGGATGTCCCGGGAGATGGCTTCCTCGAGGATCGCCTGCGTCGACGGGCCGAACGCCGCGCGCTGGGCCTGGCGGAGGAAGACGTCGAGCGCCTCGGTGAAGTCGAAGCCCTCCTCGGCACGCACAAGGTGGTTCACCAGCCGCACCGCGAGCGTCCCCGCGGCCAGTCCCACGGTCTCGTCGTTGTAGTCGTAGATGACGTTGTAGCGGCCGGGCTGGCCCTTGACCGCCCGGGTCTTGCCCCGGCGCAGGTCGTGCCCTGCCTCCTGCTGCAGCTGCAGCGCGACGTGCTCGGCGACGTGCCCGAGCCAGGTGCCCTCGCGCAGCCGCTCGACGAACCCGCCCTTCACGCCGCGCGAGCAGGTGTGGTTCTCCAGGCCGGGGAGCAGCTCGACCAGGCGGTCCGTGAAGCCCTCGATCGTGTCGCTGGGGTAGCCCTCGAGGACACCGAGGTCGACGACCAGGTGGATCGCCGGGTTGTAGGACCACACGTTCCCACCGCGGTAGACCCGCGACTCGACGATCCGCAGCTCCGGGGCCGCGGGTCCGGTCGGGGTGGGACGGTCTGCCATGGGCACTCCTCGCTGGTCAGCAGGACGGACGGGGGCAGTGACGTCGTCGGCACACGCTCCGGGGGCGGTCAGGCCTTGGCCGTCGCCAGGGCGACCGCGGCGTCCGGGTGCTTCTCGACGAACTCGACGAGCCGCACCTCGGCGAGGTCGAACGTAGCGCCTGCGGGCAGCGAGTGCACGACCGCTCCGGACACCATCAGCGGGGCCCCCCGGCGGGCGTCGGGCGCGTCGGACTGGGCGGTGCGGCAGTCGAGCACGAACACCGCACCCGAGCCGTGCACGGTGAACGTGCGGCCGTCGACGAGCTCGACCGCGGTGTCCTCGTCGATGCCGATGCCGAGCAGGCTGGGGGAGGCGGCCACCATCGACATGAGCCGCCCGTAGCGCGACCGCTGGGCGAAGTGCTGGTCGATGATGACGCCCTCGACGAGGCCGAGACCGGCGCTGAGCTGGCTGTGCCGCTGGCGCGGGGTGATGCCCTCGTCGCCCATCGAGATCATGAACTGGCTCATGATCGAGGCGCCGGCCGACGTGCCGCCGACGACCGCACCCCGGGCGTGCGCCCGGTGGATCGCGTCGCCGAGCGGGGTGCCCGGGAAGCGCTGGCTGAGCTTGAGCTGGCTGCCGCCGCTCATGAAGACGCCGGTGGCCCCGTCCACGAGGGCGACGAGCTCCTCGTCGTGGGCCTCCACCCGGTCCTGGGGGTCGACGACCGAGGGAGCCGGGGCGCCGAGCCGGGTGAAGACGTCGGTGTACGAGGCGGTCACCTCGTCGGGGAACGAGGACGCCGTGGGAATGAGGACGATGCGGGCGCGCCGCCCGCCCGCGAGGCGGACGAACCGCCGCAGCACGGTCGCCTTGCCGACGCGGTCCTCGGCACCCCCGATGACGAACAGGGTGGGCCGGCCGCGCTTCCTCGGGGATGCCATTGCGCCAGCCTAGGAGCCGGGCTGCGGGATCGGCGGAGCCGGTGTCGGCGTGCCGTCAGCCGCGTCCGCCTCCTCGATCTCCTCGCGCGTGATGCCGAGCAGGTAGAGGACCGCGTCGAGGTACGGGACGGTCACCGAGGTGTCGGCCTGCTCGCGCACCACCGGCTTGGCGTTGAACGCCACGCCGAGGCCCGCGGCCTCGAGCATGTCCAGGTCGTTGGCGCCGTCGCCGATGGCCACGGTCCGCGACAACGGCAGCCCGGCCTCCTCGGCGAACCGGCGAAGCGCCCGCGCCTTGCCCTGCCGGTCGACGATCTCGCCGAGCACGCGGCCCGTCAGCAGGCCGTCGCGCACCTCGAGGCGGTTGGCGTGGGCGTGGTCGATGCCGAGCTCCCGCGCCAGGTCCTCGACGACCTCGAGGAACCCGCCGGAGACGACGGCGACGGTGAAGCCCAGCCGCTTCAGGGTGCGAACGAGGGTCCGGGCCCCGGGGGTGAACCGGACGGCGGCCCGCACGTCGTCCAGCACCGACACCGGCAGGCCCTCGAGGACGGCCACCCGCTGGCGCAGGCTCTCCGCGAAGTCGAGCTCGCCGCGCATGGCGGCCTCGGTCACCTCGGCGACCTCGCGCTCCTTGCCGGCGTGCAGGGCCAGCAGCTCGATGACCTCGTCCTGGATGAGGGTGGAGTCGACGTCCATGACGACGAGCCGGCGGCCCCGCCGGGCGAGGCCGCCGACCGCGACGGAGATGTCGACGCCGTGGATGCTCGACTCCAGGGCGAGCTCGCGGCGCAGCCGGTCGACGTCGGCGCCTGAGACGTCGAACTCGACGGTCGTGACCGGGTAGCGCGCCAACCGGCGGATGCGGTCGATGTTGGCTCCGTGCGAGGCGATCCGGGCGGTCACCGAGGCGACGGCACTCGCCCGGAGCGGGGACCCCAGCACGACCACGGCGGCACGTCCGCTGCGCTGGCGCAGGCTGTCTCCGGTGCCGCTGCGCAGCTTGACCTTGAGGCCGAGGTCGCGGCCGACGGCGGTGAGCACCTCGCGCAGCCGGTCCTCGCCGGCCCCCGGCGCGAGGAGCATGGCGAGGGTGAGGTGGCCGCGGACCACCACCTGCTCGAGGTCGCGCACCTCCGCCCCGACATCGGCGATGGCGTCGAAGAACGCGCTGGTCACTCCCGGGCGGTCGTCACCGCTGATGGTGACGAGCAGGGTCGCGACGTCCTCGGCGCAGGTGGTCGCAGCGGCACCGGTGGTCGCAGCGGCACCGGTGGTCGCAGCGGCACCGGTGGTCGCAGCGGGGCCGGTGGTCGGGACGCCCCCCGGCGTCTGCTCGGGGTTCGGCTCGGTCACGCGGTCACGATATCGACGCGGGTCAGGACCCCTGGCGCGAGTCTCGCCATGCGACCAGGTCGCGCAGCGGCCCGAGGTCGTAGTGCGGGCCCCCGATGCCGACGGTGAACAGGCGCGTGCCCACGGCATACAGGGCCTCGGCGCCGGCGGCGTAGTCCTTGACGTCCTCGGGGTGGCGCCCGGGCTTGGGGGAGACACCGGCGGATCGCTCGATCTCGGCCGGGTCGCGGCCGATCTTCTCGCACCACTGGTCGAGGACGGCGTGCTTGTGCGCGATGGTGTCCGCGCTGCCGAAGCCGTGCCAGATGTTCGCGTGCTGCGCGACGATCTTCAGGGTCTTGCGCTCGCCGCCACCGCCGATCAGCACGGGGATGGGGCGGGTGGGCGGTGGGTTGAGCCTGGCCCAGCGCTGCTCGATGAGCGGCAGGTCGTGGGCCAGCCGGTCGAGGCGGCCGCCCGCGGTCCCGAACTCGAAGCCGTACTCGTCGTAGTCGCGCTCGAACCAGCCCGAGCCGATGCCGAGGATGAGGCGGCCGTCGCTGATGTGGTCGACGGTGCGGGCCATGTCGGCCAGCAGCTGCGGGTTCCGGTAGCCGTTGCAGGTGACGAGGGCACCGATCTCGACGCGCTCGGTCGCCTCGGCCCAGGCGCCGAGCATCGTCCAGCACTCGAAGTGCGCGCCGTCGGCCTGGCCGTAGAGCGGGTAGAAGTGGTCCCAGTTGAACACGACGTCGACACCGATCTCCTCCGCCTCCGCGGCGGCACGGCGGATCGCGGCGTACTCGGCGTGCTGGGGCTGGAGCTGGACGGCGATCCGGATCGGACGCTCGCTCACGCGGGGACCTCCTGCTGCTTGGCGACGACGGTGAGCCCCGACTCGGTGACCATGAACCCGCGCGCCAGGTCCTTCTCCCGGTCCACGCCGATCGTGGTGTCCGGCGGGACGACGACGCCCTTGTCGATGATGGCGCGCCTGATGACACAGCCGCGGCCGACCTCGACCCCGTCGAGCAGGACGCTGTCGTCGATCGTCGTGCCGCTGTGGATGTGGCAGCGCGGCGAGAGGACCGAGTTGGTGACGGTCGCTCCGGAGATGACGACACCGGGGGAGACGGCGGAGTTGTGCGCCTCGCCGAACTTGCCCGCGGCGCCGTGGACCAGCTTGGCCGGTGGGAAGGGGCCGTAGTCGGTGTAGATCGGCCAGTCGTAGTTGTAGAGGTTGAAGACAGGGTGGATGGACACGAGGTCCATGTGGGCCTCCCAGTACGAGTCCATCGTCCCGACGTCGCGCCAGTACGCCTGGTCGCGCTCGGTCGCGCCCGGGATCACGTTGTCCTTGAAGTCGTAGACGTAGCCGCGGCCCTCGGCGACGAACGCCGGCACGATGTCGCCGCCCATGTCGTGCTTGCTGCCCTCGCGGTCGTTGTCGCGCGTGACCGCCTCGACGAGCACGTCGGCGTCGAAGACGTAGTTGCCCATCGACGCCAGCACCTCGTCAGGGGAGTCCGGCAGGCCCTTGGCGTCCTTGGGCTTCTCGCGGAACGCGCCGATCTTGCGGCGGTCCGCGTCGTCGACCTCGATGACGCCGAACTGGTCGGCGAGCGAGATCGGCTGGCGGATCGCCGCGACGGTCACGCCTGCACCGGTCTCGATGTGCTGCTTGACCATCTGGGAGAAGTCCATGCGGTAGACGTGGTCGGCGCCCACGACGACGACGATGTCCGGCTGCTCGTCGTGGATCAGGTTGAGGCTCTGGAAGATCGCGTTCGCCGAGCCGAGGTACCAGTTCTTGTCGATGCGCTGCTGGGCCGGCACCGGGGTGACGTAGTTGCCGAGCATGTTCGACATGCGCCAGGTCTTGGTGACGTGGCGGTCGAGGCTGTGCGACTTGTACTGCGTGAGCACGACGACCTTGAGGTAGCCGGAGTTCACGACGTTGGAGAGGGCGAAGTCGATGAGCCGGTAGATGCCGCCGAACGGCACGGCCGGCTTGGCGCGGTCGGCGGTGAGCGGCATGAGCCGTTTGCCTTCCCCTCCCGCAAGGACGATGGCCAGGACTCTCGGGGCTCCGCGGCGATACGGCATACCGCTGACCCTAGGGAATGCCAGCCGACGTGGCGACCCCTGTCCGCGAACGGATCACGGCACTAGTCTTCCGGGCGTGAGAGTGGACATCCTCAGCAAGGAGTACCCGCCCAACATCTACGGCGGCGCGGGGGTCCACGTCGCGGAGCTGGTGCGCGCGCTGCGTGCCCGCGGCGACATCGACACCAGGGTGCGCGCGTTCGGCGAGCCCGTGGCCGAGGACGGCACGACCGGGTATGCCGACCTGCCGGACCTCGCGGGCGCGAACGCCGCCGTGCGGACCATGGGCGTCGACCTGTCGATGGCGGGGGACTGCGTCGGCGCGGACGTCGTCCACTCCCACACCTGGTACGCCAACTTCGGCGGCCACGTGGCCTCGCTCCTCGGTGGCATGCCGCACGTCGTCACGGCGCACTCGTTGGAGCCGATGCGCCCGTGGAAGGCCGAGCAGCTCGGCGGCGGGTACCGGCTGTCCTCGTTCGTGGAGCGCACGGCATACGAGGCGGCGGACGCGGTGATCGCGGTCAGCGAGGGCATGCGGCAGGACGTCCTGCGCTCCTACCCGCAGGTCGATCCGGACCGGGTCGCGGTGGTGCACAACGGCATCGACTCCGAGCTGTGGCGACGGCACGAGGACCTCGACACGGTGCGCCGGCACGGGGTGGACCCCGACCGGCCGTCGGTGGTGTTCGTCGGGCGGATCACCCGGCAGAAGGGACTGCCGTACCTGCTGCGGGCGGCTGCGCAGCTGCCGCCGGAGGTGCAGCTGGTGCTGTGCGCGGGGTCGCCGGACACCCCTGAGATCAAGGCCGAGGTCGAGGGCCTGATGGAGGAGCTGCGCACGAGCCGCACCGGGGTCGTGTGGATCCCCGAGATGCTCCCGCGTGCCGAGGTCGTCGCCCTGCTGTCGTCGGCGACCGTCTTTGCCTGCCCGTCGATCTACGAGCCCCTCGGCATCGTCAACCTCGAGGCCATGGCCTGCGAGGCGCCCGTCGTCGCGACCGCCACCGGCGGGATCCCCGAGGTCGTCGTCGACGGCGAGACCGGCTGGCTGGTGCCGATCGAGCAGCGCCAGGACGGCAGCGGCATCCCGCTCGACGCCGACCGGTTCGTCGCCGACCTCGCCGCGGCACTCACCGATGCGGTGAGCGACACCGGCCGGGCCCGGCGGATGGGGCAGGCCGGCCGCAAGCGCGCGGTCGAGGCGTTCTCGTGGGCGTCGATCGGCGAGCAGACCCTCGACGTCTACCGTTCCGTCCTCGCCCGCCGCTGACGGGTCACCTTCCGCGCCCCCGCGAACTGGGTGGCCTGGGGCGGGTGTCAGTCCACCGCCCGGAGGCGCCCGTCGCCGAGTCCGCGTGCGTGCGCTCACCCACCCCGGCGTGGTGGTAGCCCGGAGTCGGGGAGGATGTCGAGGTCCCGCCAGCGCACCGGCTCACCGGTCGGCGGCGTGTAGGCGTCCAGCGGGACGGGTGGGTCGCCGCCCGGCGGAGGTGTGGTGTCGACGGGGCGCGGTGGCCGGATGCGGATGCCGTACCGGTTGGTCGCGACGAGCCCGTCGGGCCTGGTCGGGTCACCGGTGAGGCTGAAGTCGCCCCGGTCGAGGGCGTCGTGGTGGTGCGGGCAGAGGCTGACCTGGTTGTCCTCGTCGGTGGCGCCCCCGTCGGACCAGGCCTGGACGTGGTGGACCTCGACGAACCGGGTGGCCCCGCACCCGGGAAACCGGCAGCCGCGGTCGCGGTCCTCGACCAGCCGGCGTGTCCGCTCGGGCAGGATCCGCATGCCGCGGCCCACCGAGACCGGGCGGCCCTCGGTCTCCCACACCGGCTGGACCACGCCGTCGCTGACGAACCGGCCCAGCAGCCGCAGCGGGATGGCGTGACCGCCGTTGACCCACGCCCCGTCGGTCGACAGGTGCAGGTAGACCCGGTAGTGCGACGCCCGGCTGGTCGAGGCGATCGAGGCCAGTGACCGGTTCGCCAGCTCCTCCAGGGCATCGGCGTGGGTCGGCCGGCCGGTGACGCCGGACCGGCCGGCGGCGGCCGCAGCAGCCATGGCGGTGTGGTCCGGCTCGCCTGGACTCCGTGCGGGGTCGCCGTCGTCGTCGGACCCGGACCCGCGTGCCCGGGTGAACAGGGCGTCCTTGGCCTCCTTGATGGCCTGCTCGACCAGCGCACCCACGGTGGCGGGAGCGGAGTAGCGCAGGTGGAACCGGCCGTTGGCGTCGTAGTGCATGGCGAGCTCTGGCTTGGCGCAGGCTCGGCGCTCCGGCGCCGACTGCCCGGCCAGCGAGTCACGGACCACCGTGGGCCGACCGTCGACCGGCTGGCCCGGCGCCTCGACCGGCTGGCCCGGCGCCCCCGCCGGCATCCCGCCGCCCTGGTCGAACACGTGGCGTGCGCACATCCGGCGCAGCTGCGGCACCGTCGCGTGCCGCGCCAGGCGGGTCATCTGCTCCTGGTGCGTGGACGGGACCCGCCGGGCCACGACGGCGACCTGGTCCAGCGACAGCTCACCCGCGTCGAGCGCCTGAACCGCCGCGGGTAGCTCCGCGGTGCGACGCGCGATTCGTACGACGTCGGCCGCGTGCTCCGGCGAGAGGCCGGCCCGCACCACGAGGTAGTGCTCCGGCGACCGGAACCCACCATCACCCCAGTGCCGGTCCTCGATGAGCTCGCGAGCGACCTCGACCAGCTCCGCCTGCGCCCGGTTCAGCCGGCCCGCCACCTGCGCCGTGCGCGCCCACAGCTCCCGCTGCCGGGTGTCCCGGGCGAGCGCGAGAGGGGTGGACGACATACCTGAATCGTACACCTGTTCGAACGTGATGACCATGGTTGTCCATCGCGAATTCCGTTGCTGCCCAGCGAGATTCGGGCCAAGCCACACGGCTCGTGCCCATCACCCCCGTCAGGCGGGGCGCCACCCGGCGATCACGGCACAGGCGGCGTTGGTGGCGTCGGCGAGCGTCCGGTCGGCGCTGCGCTGGAGCCGCAGCAGCAGCGCGTGCCTCCGCCCGGCGTCCGTGGCCGTCAGCGCGCCGTCACCCGCAGCGAGTGCCACGTCGACGATCTGGCCCACCGTCCCCGCGAGCGCGATGACGCGAGCCGCGCGTCCCGGCATACCCGACGGCAGACCCCACGCCCCACCGAGCGCGGCGTCGGCGAGGTCACGGGCGGCGGACCCGGCGAACGGCTGGCCGCCCACTGCGTCGAACGCCTCGGTCGCCGTGAGCAGCTCCTCGCGCAGGTGCCGCTCGAGCTGGGAGGTGTCGAGCGCCTCGACCCGGTGCCGTGGCACCGGTGCGCTGTCGTATGCCGCCCAGTCGACCCGGGTGCCCGTGTCGAGCCCGTCGCGGGCGCGGGAACCGATGCCACCGGCCGCGGCCGGAGCGGCCGTCGCGTCCGCGCCGTAGGTGGACACCGTCGGCACCAGCATCCCGCCGATGCCCGGCACGAAGACGCACTCGCCGGCAGCCGCGGCCGCCCCCTGCGCCTCGGCCGGCGCCTTGGGCACGCCCGTCAGGTCGCCGGCGGCGGGCAGCGCCACGAGCAGTGCCTGCTCCCCCAGGTCGCGCCAGAGCGAGAGCCGGTCGAGGTCTCCCGCGACGTGGTCGACATCGGGAGTGGCGAGTCGCATCGCGTCCTCGAGCCGCCCGCCGGTCGACGACACGTGTGTCGTCCACAACGCGAGGCGCACGGAAGCGGGTAGCTCGGGCATCCAGCCATGCTAAGCCGATAGGGTCGCGAGCCATGAGTGACGTCCTGGAGTTCGCCGGCGTCAGCGTCGTCCGTGGTTCGACCGTCCTGCTCGACGACATCACCTGGGAGGTCGAGGAGGGGCAGCGCTGGGTCGTGCTCGGCCCCAACGGGGCGGGCAAGACCACGCTCCTGCAGCTGGCGGCCGGGCGGATGCACCCGACCAGCGGCGTCGCAGGAATCCTGGGCGAGGTCCTCGGTGCGGTCGACGTGTTCGAGCTCCGGCCCCGGATCGGCCTCGCGTCGGCCGCGCTGGCCGAGCGGATCCCGGCGCACGAGGCGGTCCACAACGTCGTCGTCACCGCCTCGTACGGCGTCGTCGGCCGCTGGCGCGAGGACTACGACACCCTCGACCACGTCCGGGCCTCCGAGCTGCTGGGCGCGCTCGGTGCCGAGCACCTCGCCGACCGGACGTTCGGGACGTTGTCCGAGGGCGAGCGCAAGCGCGTGCAGATCGCCCGAGCGCTCATGACCGACCCCGAGCTCATGCTCCTCGACGAGCCGGCCGCAGGACTCGACCTCGGTGGCCGCGAGGACCTCGTCCGGCGCCTGGGCGAGCTCGCCGCCGACCTCGAGGCGCCGGCACTGGTCCTGGTGACGCACCACGTCGAGGAGATCCCGCCCAACTTCACCGACGTCCTGCTGCTGCGCGAGGGCAAGATCGTCGCGCAGGGACCGGTCGAGATCACCCTGACCGCCGAGAACCTGTCGGCGACGTTCGGCATGCCGCTGGAGCTCGAGAGGCGGGGCGACCGGTATGCCGCGCGCCTGCGCACCGGCGAGGGAACGACCGGCGGGGCCGGAGCGTCCTAGGGTTTGGGAACCGGTGACGGTGCCGGTTCCCGTGTGCGCCCACGCTGAGCGCACAGGGTCGTCAGGAGGGGACGGATGAACTGGATCGGTGACAGCCCGTGGCTCGCGTGGCTGGGCGTGGCGCTGGTGCTCGGGGCCATCGAGGCCGCGACCGTGGACTTCGTCTTCGTGATGCTGGCCGCCGGGGCACTCGCCTCGGCGGTCGCTGCCGCGATGGGGGCGGGCTTCGCCCTGCAGATCGTCGTCGGCGTGGTCGTGGCCGTCGTGCTCCTGCTCGTCGTGCGGCCCTTCCTCAAGCGGAAGTTCAACGAGAACTACGAGGCCGACACGATCGGGGCGCGCGGCCTCGTCGGCCGCACGGCATACGTGCTCCAGACGGTGACGGACACCGAGGGGCGCGTGAAGCTCGGCGGCGAGACGTGGTCCGCCAGGGTCGCCGACGCGGCCGACCGCATCGCACCGGGTGAGCAGGTGCGCGTGGTGTCGATCCAGGGGGCGACCGCCTTCGTGGACCGGGTGTCCGACCAGCACGTGTCGGACAAGACAGGGGAGTGACGGATGGACTTCAGTGCAGGCTTCATCGTCCTGGTGCTGCTGATCGTCTTTGCGGCGATCGTCATCATCAGGACGGTCCGGATCGTGCCGCAGCAGACGGCCCTGATCATCGAGCGGCTGGGGCGCTACTCGCGCACCCTCGAGGGTGGCATCCACTTTCTCGTGCCGTTCGTCGACAAGGTGCGCGCGAACATCGACCTGCGCGAGCAGGTGGTCTCGTTCCCGCCGCAGCCCGTGATCACCAGTGACAACCTCGTCGTCAACATCGACACGGTCATCTACTACTCGGTCATCGACGCCAAGTCCGCCGTCTACGAGATCGCGAACTTCATCCAGGGCATCGAGCAGCTCACCGTCACCACGCTGCGCAACGTCATCGGCTCGCTCGACCTCGAGCAGACCCTGACCAGCCGCGACCAGATCAACGCCCAGCTGCGCGGCGTGCTCGACGAGGCGACCGGCAAGTGGGGCATCCGCGTCAACCGCGTCGAGCTCAAGGCCATCGACCCGCCCATCTCGGTGCAGGAGTCGATGGAGAAGCAGATGAAGGCCGAGCGCGACCGCCGTGCGGCGATCCTGAACGCGGAGGGCGTGAAGCAGTCGAACATCCTCACCGCCGAGGGCGAGAAGCAGAGCCAGATCCTGCGCGCCGAGGGCTCGGCCCAGGCCCGGATCCTCGAGGCGCAGGGCCAGGCCCGCGCGATCCAGCAGGTGTTCGACGCCATCCACCGCGGCAAGCCGACCCAGAAGCTGCTGGCCTACCAGTACCTCCAGGTCCTGCCGCAGATAGCCCGCGGCGACTCCAACAAGATGTGGATCATCCCCAGCGAGCTCACCGATGCCCTGCGCGGTATCGGTGGCGCGCTCGGCGCCACCGACCGCGGCCCCAGCCCGGACGGCTCCGACGACGAGCAGTGGGTGGATCCCGGCGACGAGCCGGACGTGTTCCAGGAGACCGCGCTGGAGGACCCGGCGCAGGCCCTCGCCGAGGCGCGTGGCCAGGCCGGCCGCGCCTCGCAGGAGGCGACGGAGCACGCGGCACCGGTCCAGCGGGTCCAGCCCCCGATCGGCCGTCCGGCGGACGCCGTTCCCGAGCGTGAGCCCGGCGCCGCACCGGACTCCGCGCTCGACCCGGCCCCCGCCACGGACCTGCCGGTGGCACCGCCGGTGCCCCCGACGCCGCCGGTGGAGGGCACGGAGCCGCCGCGCCCCTGACGCGCCATCGCCGGTCCGTATGCCGTGTGCCGCCCCCTCGACCTCGCGTCGGGCGGGCGGCACACCACTGTCCGGGCCGGTCACGGCAGACGCCGTGGTGACAGGGGAGACACCGTGGTCACAGGGCAGACACCGTGTCCGGTTCGTCCCGGTGGTGGCTAGGGTGGCGCGGTGTCCGCCTTCGAAGCCCTCGGCATCCTCCTCGCGGGCATGGCCGCCGGCACCATCAACACGGTGGTCGGGTCCGGCACGCTCGTCACCTTCCCGACGCTGCTGTTCTTCGGCTACCCGCCGGTGGTCGCCAACGTCTCCAACACGGTCGGTCTCGTCGCGGGTGGCGTCACCGGGGTCCACGGCTACCGCCACGAGCTGCGCGGTGCCGGCGGGACCCTGCGCCGCCTCGCTCCGGCCTCGTTCATCGGTGGCGTGGTCGGCGCGGTGCTCCTGCTCGTCCTGCCGGCCAAGGCCTTCCAGGCCATCGTGCCGGTGCTCATCCTGCTCGGGCTCGTGCTCGTCGTCCTCGGCCCCCGGCTGCAGGCCCGCGCGCTCGCCCGGCACGAGGCCGGCGTGCCGCCGGCGTCGTGGCACGGCGCGGCCCTCGTGGGGGGCACGTTCGTCGCGGGTGTCTACGGCGGCTACTTCGGCGCCGCGCAGGGCGTGATCCTCATGGGCATCATGAGTGCACTGTCGACCGACCCCATCCAGCGGCTCAACGGGTACAAGAACGTCCTCGCGACGATCGTCAACGCCGTCGCGGCGATCACCTTCATGCTCGTGGCGTGGGACCGGATCAGCTGGCTGGCGGCGCTGCTCGTCGGCGTCGGTGCCTTCATCGGCGGCATCATCGGTGCCCGTGTCGGTCGCCGGCTGCCGCCGCTCGTCCTGCGTTCGTTCATCGTCCTCGTCGGCGTCGTGGGGATCGTCAAGATCGTCTGGTTCAGCTGATGGGCCCGCGGTGAGGCCGACGGGCGGGCGGGTCGCCTGATGGACTGGCTCCCCGTGCTGCTGCTCGGCCTCGCCCTCTTCGCGGGCGCGTTCGTCCAGTCCTCCATCGGCTTCGGGATGGCCGTGGTGGCCGCCCCCTTCGTCGTCCTGGTCGCCCCCGAGCTGATGCCCGGCAGCCTGCTCGTGACGAGCTTCGCCCTGCCCGTGGTGCAGCTGTCGCACGGCGTGCGCGACATCGCCTGGCGACCCCTGGGCTGGGCGCTCGGCGCGCGGTTGCTGTTGACCCCGCTCGGCGTGCTGCTCGTGGCCACGCTGTCCGTGCGGGCGATCTCGGTGGTCGTGGGGGTCCTGATCCTCGTCACCGTCGCGGCGTCGGTGTCCCGGCTCGACGTGCGTGCCACCCGCCCCAACGCAGCAGCGGCGGGGGCGGTGGCAGGGGTGTCGGGGACGGCGGCCTCGATCGGCGGCCCGTTCCTCGCGCTGGTCCTGCAGCACGAGCGACCCGAGCGGCTGCGCTCCACCCTCGCGGCGTTCTTCCTCGTGGGGACCGGGATGGCCATCGGTGGCCTGCTCGTCGCGGGCGAGTTCACGCGGCACCAGCTCGTGTCGGGGCTGGTCTGGCTGCCCTTCCTCGGCCTCGGGTATGCCGCGGCCGCACCGGCCCGCGCCCGCCTGGACCGCGACCGGCTGCGCCGGATCGTCCTCGTGTTCTGCCTCGTGGCCGGCGCCAGTGTCATCGTCCGCGCACTGGTGTCCTAGCCTGCGTGCGTGCCGACCGAGATCCTCCGAGCCGACGACGAGCGGCTCGCCGACTACGTCGCCCTGACCGACGTGGCCCTGCGGCGACGCACCGAGCCGGAGCGGGGCCTCTACATCGCGGAGTCCGAGAAGGTCATCCGCCGCGCGCTGGCCGCCGGCCACCGACCGCGCAGCCTCCTCATGGCGCGGCGGTGGCTCACGGACCTCGCCGACGTCGTCGAGCAGGCCGAGGCCGACGGGGTGCCGGTCTTCGTCGGGGAGCACGACGTCATCGAGCAGCTCACCGGCTTCCACCTGCACCGTGGCGCCCTCGCGGCCATGCAGCGGCCGGAGCTCCCCTCGGCCGCGGCCTTGCTGGAGGGTGCGCGACGTGTCCTCGTCCTCGAGGACGTCGTCGACCACACCAACGTGGGTGCGGTCTTCCGCTCGGCGGCGGCCCTCGGCGTCGACGCCGTCCTCGTCACGCCACGGTGCGCTGACCCGTTGTACCGCAGGTCGATCCGGGTCTCGATGGGCACGGTCTTCCAGGTGCCGTGGACGCGGATCGAGCCGTGGCCCGGCGCCATCGCGGACCTGCAGGAGCAGGGGTTCACCGTCGCGACGCTCGCCCTCGCCGACGACGCGGTCCCGCTGGACGAGCTGGCGGCGGACCCGCCCGACCGGCTCGCCCTGGTGCTGGGCACCGAGGGTGACGGCCTGTCGCACCACACGCTCGCCGCGGCCGACCTCACCGTGACGATCCCGATGGCCGGGGGAGTGGACTCCCTGAACGTGGCTGCGGCGGGCGCCGTGGCTGCCTGGGCCCTGCGCCCGGCACAACCGGGCGGTTCCTGACGGAGCGTCCGCAGCCGCGTCCGGCGGTTCAGACCACGAGGCGGTCCAGCAGCGACTGCAGCGTCCCGGCCGGGTCGGTCGTGAGGCCGCCGTGCACGGGGCCGGGCTGCACCACGGTGCTCCGCGGTGCGCTCAGCCAGCCGAACCTGCGCCCGAGGCCGCCGAGGGACGGCAGCCCGCCGCCGGTCTCGCCGCGGCAGACCCGGCACACCGTGTCGAGGGAGGCGCCGACGGCGCCGAGGTCCAGGCCGGGCGCGAAGGCCCGGAGGCGGTCCTCGTCGAGGCGCCAGGCGGCCTCGAGGTAGTCGGCGGCCTGGCTGTAGACGACGACGCCGACGTTGGCGAACTCCTCGCGCTGGACCTCGGGGACGCAGCGAAGGACGACGTACTGGTAGCCGACCGGGGTCATGCCGCACCTCCCGGGAGCCAGGCCGCGGGGTTCGCTACCCGTGCGAGCAGGTGCTCGCGGTATGCCGCGCGGACGGCGTCGGCGTCGTCCAGCCCGGGCGCGGGTTCGAGCCACTCGCCGGGCACGGCCGACGTCACCTCGCTCAGGAGCGCGTCGGTGACCTGCGGCGCGAGCCGCTCGTGGGCGGCGCGCACGTCGGACGCGACGTCCCGCAGCACGTGCTGGTCGGCGTCGTAGGCCTGGGCGGCGAACCGGGCAGGGTCGGCGCCACGGCTGGGCCAGCCGTGGTGGAAGTACAGGGCGGCACCGTGGTCGATCAGCCACGGCTCGCGGTGCCACACCAGCAGGTTGGGGTTGCTCCAGGTGCGGTCGACGTTCGCCGTGAGGGCGTCGAGCCACAGGATGTCCGCGGCCGTGTCCGGCGCGGGCGGGCGCGACCCGTCGTAGCCGAAGGAACCGGGGAGGAAGTCGACGCCGAGGTTGTGCCCGAGGCTGGCCGTGAGCAGGTCCTGGACCTCCTCGTCGGCCTCGTACTTGGCGATGGGGGCCTGCAGGTCCACGACGGCCAGGCGCGGCACCCGCATACCGAGCGACCGCGCCAGCTCACCGACGAGGACCTCGGCCACGAGGACCTTGAGCCCCTGGCCCGCGCCGCGGAACTTCAGGACGTAGGTGCCGAGGTCGTCGGCCTCGACGATCCCGGGCAGCGAGCCACCCTCCCGCAGGGGGGTGACGTACCGCGTCGCGGTGATGAGCTCGAGCACGGCGCCAGCCTAGGGTGCGTGGCGCCGTGCTCGAGGTGGGAGGTCGGCTCAGCTGTCGCCGACGGTGACGGCCTCCGCCTCGAGCGGGCTGTCGACCGGCTCGGCGCCGTGGCCGGGCTGGGCGTCGACGGCCCTGAGGTAGGGCAGGGCGGTCAGCAGCACGAGGACCGCGAGGACCACGGCCCCGGCGCCGATCCAGAACGGGACGTTGGCCGCCCGCTCGCCGATCTTGCCGGCGAGCCAGGGGGCGACGGCGCCGCCGCCGAACCGCACGAAGCTGTACGCCGCGGACGCGACGCCCCGCTCGACCGGCGACACCTTCATGACCGTCTCGGTGATGAGCGTGTTGTTCACGCCGAGGAACGCACCGGCCAGGATGACGCCGACCACCAGCACGGGCTTGTGCTCGGTGCCGAGGGCCATGCCCGCCAGCACGAGGGCGAAGCCGAGGAGCGCGCCGACCACGCCGGGCACGGTCCCGAAGCGGCGCTGCAGCCGCGGGGCGACGAAGACCGAGGTGAAGGCGAGCAGCACGCCCCAACCGAAGAAGATGAGGCCGACCTGGTGGGCGCCCATCGCCAGCGGGAACGGCGTCCACGCCAGGAGGGTGAAGAAGCCGAAGTTGTAGAGCAGGGCGGTGATCCCGACGGTCAGCAGGCCGCGGTGGCCGAGGGCGCGCAGGGGCGCGCTGATGCTGCTGCGCTTGGCCGGGGCGGGGGTCGGCGGGAGGGTCGCGAGGATGGCGACGAGCGCGATGAGCATGAGGCCGGAGACGCCCCAGAAGGGCCAGCGCCACGAGTGGCCGCCGAGCCAGCCGCCGAGGAGGGGGCCGGTCGCGATGCCGACCCCGAGCGCGGCCTCGTAGAGGATGATCGCCTGGCCGACCGAGCCGCGGGCTGCGTTGACGATGGTGGCGAGGGCCGTCGCGATGAACAGCGCGTTGCCCAGGCCCCAGACGGCGCGGAAGGCGACGATGCCGTTGACGCTGTCCTGGGCCCCGGCGAGCCCGGCGCCCACGATGATGATGAGCAGGCCGATCAGCAGGGTTCGCTTGGCCCCGACCCGACTGGAGACCCAGCCGGTGCCGAGCATGGCGACGCCCATGACGGCCATGTAGCTCGTGAAGAGCAGCGAGACCTGGGACGCGCTGGCTCCGAGGTCGTCGGCGATGGGCTTGAGGATGGGGTCGACGAGACCGATGCCCATGAACGCGATGACGCAGGCGAAGGCCACGGACCAGACTGTCTTGGGTTGACGCCACATGACGGGGTCAGGCTTCCTCTCGGGTGGGGGCGGGGGAGTGGTGCGGGGTGGCCGCGCGGGCCAGCAGGTCCTCGAGCACGACGACGGCGTCGCGCAGCCGGGCGAGCTCGCTCTCCTCGAGGGCGCCGAGGGCCGGGGCGAGGACCGCGGCCCGGGCCCGGCGCACCTCGGCGAGCGCTTCGTGGCCGGCCGGCGTGATGGAGACCAGCGTGGCGCGGGCGTCGGACCGGTCCGGGTCGCGCCGCGCCCAGCCCTGTGCCTCGAGGCGGTGCACCCCGGCGGTCGTCGTGGGCTGGCTGCTGTGGTCGATCTCGGCCAGCTCGCTGACCCGGCACGGACCCCACTCGTCGAGCAGGGACAGCAGCCGGGCCTGGGCCACCGGGATGTCGAACGAGGCGTACCGCGACGCCCACCGGGTCAGGCGCGCTGCGGCGCGCAGCACGTCGTTGCCGGGATCGTCATGGTTGCTCACGACAACCACTTTACATAGGCAACCTATGCAATGTCGAATCGACAGACGGCGACGGGTTGCAGGGGCTCAGCCGCGCAGGGCGCGCACCGTGTCGACGGTGTCGGCCTCCTCGGCCGGCTTGTCGTCGCGGTACCGCAGGACCCGGGCGAACCGCAGCGCCATGCCGCCGGGGTAGCGGGAGGAGGTCTGGATGCCGTCGAACGCGATCTCGACGACCTGCTCGGGCCGCACCGGCACGACCCACCCGTCGGTGCCGTCGGTGGCGAGCTCGGTGAAGCGCTCCGTCTGCCACTGCAGCATCTCGTCGGTCATGCCCTTGAACGTCTTGCCGAGCATGACGAAGCCGCCGGTCTCCGGGTCGCGGGCGCCGAGGTGGATGTTGGAGAGCCAGCCCTTGCGCCGCCCGCTGCCCCACTCGACCGCGAGCACGACGAGGTCGAGCGTGTGGCGGGGCTTGACCTTGACCCAGCCTGCGCCCCGCCGGCCGGCGGCGTAGGGGGCGTCGGTCGACTTGAGCACGACGCCCTCGTGGCCCTCGGAGACGAGGCGGGTGAAGAACTCCCGCGCCTCCACCTCCGACCCTGCCAGCACCCGCGGCACCAGCGTCTCGGCCGGGACGAGGCCGGCCAGCCGCTCGAGCCGCTGCGTGGCTGGCAGGTCGAGCAGGTCCTCCCCGTCGACGTGGAGCAGGTCGAAGAAGTACGACGACACCGGGACCTGCGCCCGCAGCGTGTCCACGCTGGTGCTGCTCATCGTCCGCGAGGCCGTCTCCTGGAAGGGCCGAGGCCTGCCCCGCTCGTCCAGCGCGATGGCCTCGCCGTCGACGACGACGCGACCCGCCGGCAGGTCCCGCACGACCTCGACGACCTCGGGCAGCCGGTCGGTGATGTCGTCGAGCGAGCGGGTGAACAGCCGCACCTCGTCGCCGTCCTTGTGCGCCTGCAGCCGTATGCCGTCGAGCTTGCCGTCCACGAACGCGTGGCCGTCTGCTCCGGCGACCTGCTCCCACCCGGCGTCGACGTCGGGGGCCGACGCCGCCAGCATCGGCCGCACGGGCCGCCCCACCTCCAGGCCGATGGCCTCGAGCGCCGGCACGCCACCGGACAGGGCCGCGACGGCGACCGGCGCGGCATACCCGGCGAGCATGGTGGCGCGGCGCACTGCGGCCTCGGGCACCTCGGCGGCCGCCGCGATGGCCTGGAGCATGACGCCGTCGAGGGCGCCCTGGCGCACCTGGCCTGTGATGAGCGCGCGGAGGTACTCCTGCTCGGCGGCCGTGAGGCGGCCGAACAGCTCCGCCACGGCAGCTCGGCGCTGGGCCGCGGAGCCGCTGCCGGACACCGACGCCAGGTGGCTGAGGGCGGCGTCGACGTCGCCGACGGTCGCCGTGGCCTCGGCAGCGGGCTCCGGCAGGTCGGTCAGGCCACGCCAGCTGACGCCCACCCGCCGCTGCGGCAGGACACCGGAGAGGTACGCGGCGACGGTGCCGGCCTCCTCGGGACCGGCCGCGCGCAGCGCGTCGGCCACCGCCGCGGTCTTGGCCAGGCGCGACCGGGTGGCGGCAGCAGCGGCGGAGGCGGCGACGACGTCGGCGAGCAGCACGAGCCGAGGCTAACCGCGGTCACCGACACCCGCCGTGCAGCGCCGGTCGCGGGCGCCCCCGCCGGGAAGCCGGGTCAGGCCTTGCCGAGGATCGTCTCCAGCTCGACCGACTCGAGGCCGTGCGCGTCGCCGACCGGGCCGTTCGTGACCGCGCCGTCATGGGTGTTGAGGCCGAGCGCCAGCGGGTGGTTGTCGCGCAGGGCGTCGCGCCAGCCCCGGTTCGCCAGCTCCACGGCATACGGGAGGGTCACGTTGGTGAGGGCGTAGGTGCTCGTGTGCGGCACGGCGCCGGGCATGTTGGCGACGCAGTAGAAGACCGAGTTGTGCACCTCGTAGGTCGGGTCGTCGTGCGTCGTGGGCCGCGAGTCCTCGAAGCAGCCGCCCTGGTCGATGGAGATGTCGACGAGGACCGAGCCGGGCTTCATGCGGGACACCTGCTCGTTGGTGACGAGCTTGGGGGCCTTGGCACCCGGGACGAGCACCGCGCCGATGACGAGGTCGGCGTCGCTGATGGCCCGCTCGATCTCGTAGGTGTTCGACGCGACCGTCTGGCAGTGGCCCTGGTAGACGAAGTCGGCGTGCCGCAGCTTGGCGATGTCGCGGTCGAGCAGCAGCACCTCGGCCTGCATGCCGAGCGCGATCGCGGCGGCGTTCATGCCGGAGACGCCAGCGCCGATGACGACGACCTTGGCGGCGTACACGCCGCTGACGCCGCCCATGAGGATGCCGCGGCCTCCCTGGGCCCGCATCAGCGTGTGCGCGCCGACCTGCGGTGCCAGGCGGCCCGCGACCTCGGACATCGGCGCCAGCAGGGGGAGCGTGCGGTCGGGCAGCTCGACGGTCTCGTAGGCGATGCCGGTGACCTTGCGGCGCAGCAGCTCCTCGGTGAGGGGCTTGTCGGCGGCGAGGTGGAGGTAGGTGAAGAGCGTCTGCCCCTCGCGCATCCGGGCGTACTCCTGCTCGATCGGCTCCTTCACCTTGAGGATGAGCTCGCCGGTCTCCCAGACCTTGTCCGCCGTGTCGAGGATCGTGGCGCCGGCCGCGACGTAGTCCTCGTCGAGGATCGAGGAGCCGACCCCGGCCTCCCGCTCGACGTACACCGCGTGCCCGTGCCGCACGAGCTCATGGACCCCCGAGGGCGTGATCGCCACGCGGAACTCGTTGTTCTTGACCTCGCGGGGAATGCCGACCTTCATCGAGCTGCCTCCTGGATCGCCGTGGACCTCGAACAATGCAGGACGCGGGGCGATCTGCCAACCACCGAAGGGAGGACGGGAGGACGGAGGACGACCGCTGCCGCAGGTCGGCCCGGTCGGGAGGTGGCCCCGCCGTCAGGAGGCGATCGTGCCCGAGTGCAGGAGGGCGCCCACGAGGGCGGTCCGCCACGGCAGCGGCGGACGGTCCGGGGTCCGGCACGACGCGCTGCCGCAGTCGCAGACCCAGATCCATCCCCGCGCGCCGCGCAGGACCCGGGGGTGGTGGCCCTGGCCGCGGTGCAAGGTGCGTGTGCTCACGGACGTCGACGCTAGGACGGTTCGGGACCCACCGTCCGCGGACGCGCCGCAGGTCGGCCGACCTCGGGTCGGAAATGGTCCGAACGGGTGACCATGGGGCGAAGTCGGGCGGAGTCGGCCGGGTCAGCCCACGGGCCTGCCCAGGCCGGGGCCGACGACGGTGCTCAGCGAGCGGCCCCAGGACCGGGCCCGGTCGAGCTCGCTGTCGACCAGCGGGCCCTGGGTGCCCGTCACCCAGAACGACACCGGGCGCGTCGCCACGCTGCCGTGCTGGCGCCGCACCAGGGCCGCGGCCCGCCGGGCCGCCGAGCCCGGGACCCGTGGACGGTTGACCCGTGTGTCGAAGAACGCGAAGGGAGGGGTGTGCCGCTCGTCCGCGAGCGACTCGAGCCACTCCCGTATGCCGCGGTCGGTCACCACGCGCCCGTCGCCGAGCTGGCGCTGGGCGTCGGCGCGGGTCGAGGGGCGGCTCAGGCCGAACGCGTGCGTCGGGCCGCCCACCACGAGCAGGTCCACCCCGATGAGGTCGGGCGGGACGGTGTCCACGGGGTACTGCTCGACCCACGCCCAGTCCCGCAGCCCCTCGGCCACCGCGCCGGCCACCGCCCTGGTGTTGCCGAACATCGACTCGTACACGACCCACACCGTGACCATCACTGCCTCCAGAGAGCTGTGCCTGCCCTGCTCATACTCGGCGGCGCGGCGCCCCGGGCCGAGGGCCCAAGGTCCCCCGGGACGCCCTTGCCGGGAGGGACCAACGGCCCGGGCGCGCGGAGCGCCCTGCCGCGATCGTGGGGGCATGCACAGCGGGAGCAGCGTCGGCGAGTCGGGTCGGGCGCCGGTCGTCGTGGGCTACGACGGCTCGGCCGGCAGCCGGCGGGCCGTGCGGTGGGCCGCGCACGAGGCCGCGGCGCGGGGGACCGGCCTGCGGATCGTCGTCGCTGCGGACGACCCCGGGGTGCCCGGCGCCCGACGGACCGCCACCCGCCTCGCGCCCCTCCGGCTCGGGGACGGCCACGAGGCGATGTCCGAGGCGGTGGCGCTCGCCGAGTCGTGCCAGCCCGGCGTGACGCGCGGCGGCGTGGTCCGCCGTGGCCAGCCCGGTGGCGTGCTCGTGGACCAGTCGCACACGGCCCGGCTCGTGGTGGTCGGGTCCCGCGGGCGCACGGCGCTGCCCGCCTCGGAGTCCTCGACGTCCCTGATCACGGCGTCGCGGGCCGCGTGCCCGGTCGTCGTGGTGCGCGGACGGGTCGACGCGCCGCGCCCGGACCCCGTCGTGGTGGGAGTAGGCCTCGGAGACCCCGTCCTGTCGACACTGTCCTGTGCCGTGGAGGTGGCGCGCCGTGCCGGTTCGCCGCTGGTGCTGGCCTGCGGGTGGTCGGCCGACGCGGGCAGCCCGAGCCGGGTGCCGCGCCCGGTCCCGGACCGGGCGGGTCCGCTGGCCACGGTCGTCCGCGACGTCCAGGGGCACGCCGAGCGGTCGGTCGGGCGCGCAGCCGAGCTGGTGCACCGGCTGGCTCCAGGCCTGTCGGTGCGGACCGAGGTGCTCGACACCAGGGCCGAGCGCACCCTCGAGGGGCTGTCGTGGGGCGCCAGCCTCCTCGTGGTCGGCAGGGGTGGTACCGGCCCGTTCCCCGGGATGCCGCTGGGCCAGGTGACCCGATCGGTGCTGGAGCACGCGGGCTGTCCGGTGGTGGTCGTGCCTCCGGACGCGCCAGTGGTGGGCGTTCAGGCCTGAGCCATCGCGCGCCCCTGAGCCCTCGTGGAGCCATCGGCGGTCAGCCCTCGTGGAGCCATCGGCGGTCAGCCCTCGTGCTGCCCGTCCTCGGCCCTCGGCGTGGACGGGACCACGAGCAGGGGGCAGGGCGCCAGGTGCAGCAGGCGGGTGCCGACCGATCCCAGGAGCAGGCCCGCAAAGCCGCCCCGGCCGCGGCTGCCGACGACGAGAAGCTGGGCGTCGCGGGCCTCGTCGCACAGGACGGGGACGGCCTGGCCCCGCACGAGCCGTGGCCGCACCTCGACGTCGGGGTAGCGCTCCTGCCAACCCCCGAGCATCTCAGCGAGGACCACGTGCTGGGCGTCGGCCAGCTCGCCCCAGTCCCCGGCCCACTCCGGCTCCGCCGCCAGCGGGTCCGGGGGCTCCCACCACCAGGCGTGGACCGCGACGAGGGGGACACCGCGCTCGGAAGCCTCGGCGAACGCTGCCTCCAGGGCCGGTTCCGCGTGCGGGTCGGGGTCGACACCGACGACGACGAGGCCGCGGGCCGGCAGTTCCGTGTCCCGCGGGACGACGAGCACGGGACACCGCGCGTGGGCGGCCACCTGCTGGGTCGTCGCGCCCAGCACGGCCGCCGGGAGCGGCCGCAGGCGGCCGGCACCCAGCACCACCCGGTACGCGTCGCGGCTTGCCTCGACGAGGGCGGAGGCCGCGCCGGCGACGACCGTCTCGGCGGTGACCTCCCTCGTGAGCCGCTGCTGCAGGCCCGCCCGCACCTCCTCCAGGCGCCGTGCCTGCGGCTCGAGCAGGTCCGGGGTCCAGGGCACGACCCCGAGCCCGGTCGCGTTCACCAGGTGGAGCCGCCGGCCGGTCCGCGTGGCCAGCTCCACGGCGGCGTCCAGGACCTCTGCGGCCGGCCGGTCGGCGTCGACTGCGGCCACGACGCTTCCCGGTGGCACCGAGGGGGTGCTCGACATGACGTCCTCCTTCGTCGGGACCAGCGTGGCCGCCCCGGGGCCGGGACCCGCAGGGGCCAAGGTCCCGGCGGCGGCCGCACCGGCGCGCGTGGCCGTGGCACCAGCACACCCGGGCGTCGTGCGGCCCCGCCGCACGGGAAGGAACTCGTGTGCGGTGAACCGGAGGTGACGGGTCGGAAACACACGGGACCAAGGTCCCTACGGGGCACCCGGTGTGGTCCGGCGCAATGGTCGTGCGCTCCCGGTCACGGGGGCGTTACCGACGGAGGATCCGGTGCCGGACCGCGGGGAGCCGCGGTCAGCGCCCTGGCCGGGGCGAGGTGCCGGGGGTGCCGTCGGTGTCGGGGGTCGCGACTCCCGGCAGACGGGGTCCCGGTCGGCCAGCCAGCCGGCCGGGGTCCCGCCCACCACGGGCTTGCAGGGCTCACCGTGCGGAAACCCCCGCCCGGTTCTCGTGTCACCGGTCCCCTGGAGGCGTAGTGCTCCCCACCCGGCAACCCCTTCCGCCCCTTCCCGTGCCTGCCGCCGCGCGAAGCACGGGTCTCGACCTCAGGTCACCGCAGGGTGTCGTGGTCCACCTGCTGCGCCACGTCATGGACCCGTCGTGGGCACCCGGCCCCGCTGCGGCGGTGCTGCTGCGGGACGTCGACGACGACCGGTTGCTGCGGCGGGCGCGGGCCCTGTTGCGGATCGCCACGCGCGAGCGCATCGTGCCGTCCCACGTCCGGGCGTTCGCCACGGTCACCATGGCCCTGCACCTGCTGGAGGACCGGGCATGAACCGCACGCGCACGACGCCCCAGGGCCACCCGTCGGCCGTCACCACGAGCAGGTCCCGCCGCCCGGGGTACCCCGTGCCCGCGCCACTCCCGGGCCGCGACCCTCGCCCCGGCCCCGACTCGGCGACCGGTGCGACCGGCGCCGTGGCGGACCCGGTGGTGCGCCTCGAGGAGATCCGCGCGCGACTGGCGGCCCTGGCGCTCCTGCTCCAGGACGAGCCGGCTCGCCGCCTCGCCGACGTCCTGCGTGAGGTGGAGGCCCTGGCCCAGCAGCTCCGCCGTCCCCACCGGGGCGAGACACCCGCCGTGGCGTCGCCCCCCGCCGGGGAGCTGCAGGCCGCTGGCGCCCCGACCCCCACCGGACCGGGGCAGCTGGCCACGCGCCACGGGTCCGCGGAGCCGGCTCACCCGCCCCAGCCACCGGCGGCACCGACGACCCGGCCACGACCACCGGCGCTGCCCGGCGGGCCCGACTACCCGCTCCTGCCGGTGCGCCGGGCGTCCTGACCCGGTCCCTGCCGGCGGGGCGCGCCCGGGCCCGGCGCTTCCGGGCTGCCGTGGTCGGCTGCGGCTGGGTCCCCGGCTGCGCGCAGGACGGCCAGCACCTCGTCCTCGCTGACCTGCGGGAACTGCTCGTACCACTCGCCCACCGAGCGCAGGTGCCCGGGTCGCAGCACGCAGCGCACCGAGTCGCAGGCCTGCCGCAGGGCGACCGCGGTGTCGGCGGCGCAGACCGGCACGGCCAGGACCACCCGGGCAGCCCCCCGCGCCCGGGCGGCCAGGCAGGCAGCGCGCGCCGTGGCGCCCGTGGCGACCCCGTCGTCGACGACCACGGCGGTCCGCCCGTCGAGGGGGACGGGCTCGTGGCCCGCCCGGAAGCGGCTGGCGCGGCGCGCCACCTCCCGCTCCTCGTGCGTCTCGGCAGCCGCCAGCTCGTCCTGCGTCACCCGGCAGGCGCGAACCGTCAGGTCGTCGACGACGAGGACCCCACCCTCGCCGACGGCGCCCATGGCGAGCTCGGGCTGGAAGGGCGCCCCGAGCTTGTGGGCGACCACCACGTCGAGCGTGGCCCCGAGCGCCTTCGCGACCTCGGCGGCAACCGGGACGCCGCCGCGCGGCAGGCCGAGCACCACCGGGTCCGCGCCGCGCAGGTCCGTGACCAGCGCAGCGAGCCGCCGGCCGGCGTCGGCCCGGTCCCGGAAGAGGTCGACGGACGGGCGGAACGTGCTCATGCCGTCAGGCTCCGTCGCCCCGTCTGCGCGCGGCAGGGACGTTCGACCCTGCGCGCGGCGGACGGCGGAGCGTACGAACGGGGTTGAGTCGATCCACGACCACGGAGGTGACACCGTGCAGGTGACCCAGACCCTGACCCCGCAGGACGTGCGCGTGACGATCAGCGGCGTCGACGAGCCGGACCTCGCCGAGCTGCTGCGCACGAAGGTCGCGCGCATCGGCAGGCACACCCACGTCCCGGTCACGTCTGCCTGGGTGCGGCTGTCCCGGCACGGCGACCCGGCCGTGAGCCGCCCGGTGGTCGCGCAGGCCAACCTCGACCTCGACGGCCGCCTGGTGCGGGCACAGGTCGAGGCCGAGACCGCGCACGAGGCCGTCGACCTGCTCGACGCGCGGCTCCGCGGCCTGGTCCAGCGCGCGGCCACGCACTGGGAGGCGCGCCGGGGTCACGAGCCGTCCTACGCGGCGCACGAGTGGCAGCACGACGCCGAGCCGGCACGACGGCACACCTGGTACCCGCGCCCGGAGGCAGAGCGAGATGTGGTGCGGCACAAGACGTTCAGCATCGCCCGGCGGACCGTGGACGAGGCGGTGGCCGAGCTGGAGCTGCTCGACTACGACTTCCACCTCTTCGAGGAGGCCTGCACCGGCATCGACTGCGTGGTCTACCGGGGTGGGCCGACAGGGCTGCGCCTCGCCTACGCCCGACGGCCGCCGCACGGCACCGCCGTCGCGGCCCACCTCGGGGTGACGGTCAGCCCGCACACGGCTCCGCGCCTGCCCGTCGCCCAGGCGGTGGAGCGGCTCAACCTGACGGGTATGCCGTTCTGCTTCTTCCGCGACGCGACCACGGGGCGGCGCGGGTGCGTCCTCTACCACCGCTACGACGGCCACTACGGCCTCATCACGCCGGCGGCCCAGACCGTCAGCCCGTCCTGAGCGGAGGTGGGTCGGGTGGCGTTCGACGACGGATCGGGCGGACGGCCGGCATCCCCGGCAGAGCCGCCGACGGCGCCCCACCGGCAGCGCACGCCCCGACCGGGGGAGATCGGCCGGCGTCCCTGGCGGCACCTGGCGACTCAGTGGCGCACGCTCTGGGCGCCCTCCGCGGGCCTCGTGCGCCGCAGTGACCGGTTCGAGGCCGGAGCCGTGCTCGGGTCGCTGCTGCTCGCGGTCCTGCTGGTCCCGCTCCTGGCGGGGCTCGGGCTCGCCGTGGGGCGCAACCTCGCCGCCGACGCCGCCCGCCAGCGTGCCACGGGCCACTCGGTGAGCGCCGTCCTCCTGCAGGACTCACCACCGGTCGCCGTCGACGCCTCCGGGGAGCTCGTGGCTGCGTCGGCGCGCACCCCGGCGCGCTGGCACCTGACCGGTGGGGGGACGCGCGACGGCCTGGTGCCGGCGGACCAAGGGCTGCGGGCCGGTGCCCGGGTGCGGATCTGGCTCGACGCGAGCGGCTGGCCGGCCCCGCTGCCGCTGTCGCCCCTGCGGGCCGCGGCGACCGGGACCCTCGTGGGTCTGGGTGGGTGGCTGGGAGCACTCGCGGTCCTCGGCCTGGGGTGCGTGGCGCTCCACCACGGCCTCGACCGCCAACGAGCGCGTGCCTGGGCACGTGAGTGGGCTGCGCTCTCCGCACAACGCAGGGGCCGCTGACGGGTCACCTTCGCCCCTGTGGACGACATCGCCGCTGAAGACGCCAATGCCACTGAGGACGCCGGCCCTCGGCGGCACCTGGGCCGTCATGGGACCCTCGATGCACCAGCACCTCGCGGCACGGTGACCGGTCGGCGCCCGGAGCGGCCCGGTGTGCGTCAGACCAGAGCCGTCATCCCGCTCCAGCCGGTGCCGACCTGCCGGGGGCCCAACCAGCTCCCGGAGCCGTCGCCGGGGTAGAGCCACAGGTTCCCCGAGGCGTCACGGGCCAGGACGTCGGGGTGGCCGTCGCCGTCGAAGTCGCCCGGCGCGACCATGGTCATCCCGCTCCAGCCGGTGCCGACCTGCCGCCGGGCCAGCCAGCCACCGGAGCCGTCGCCGGGGTACAGCCACAGGTTCCCCGAGGCGTCACGGGCCAGGACGTCGGGGTGGCCGTCGCCGTCGAAGTCGCCCGGCGCGACCATCGTCATCCCGCTCCAGCCGGTGCCGACCTGCCGGGGGCCCAACCAGCCACCGGAGCCGTCGCCCGGGTACAGCCACAGGACCCCGCTGCCGTCACGGGCCAGGAGGTCGAGGTGGCCGTCGCCGTTGAAGTCGCCCGGCGCGACCATGGTCATCCCGCTCCAGCCGGTGCCGACCTGCCGAGGGGCCAGCCACCCCCCGGAGCCGTCACCGGGGTACAGCCACAGGTTTCCCGACGTGTCGCGCGCCAGGACGTCGTTGTGCGTGTCGCTGTTCCAGTCGTGGGGCAGGGTGACCGGCGAGTGCGGGGTCACGGTGTTCGACGTCGCACCAGGCCCAGGCCCGACTGCGTTCGTCGCGGTCACGGTGAAGGTGTACGCGGTTCCGTTCGTGAGACCCGAGAAGGCGGCCGAGGTGGCGGTGCCGGGCACGGTCACGGAGGCGCCACCGGGCACGGCCTGGACCGTGTAGGACGTGATCGGGCTGCCGTTGGACGGCGCGGCGCCCCAGGAGACCGTGGCGGTGGCATCGCCTGCGGTCGCCGTCACCCCGACGGAGGCGCCCGGGGCGGTGGCCACCAGCTGGAAGGCCATCGCATCGATCCCGAGCTGCGAGGTGGTGCTCGTGCCGTCGTTGTCACCGACGTGGACGGAGATCGGGCGCGTGGAACTGGCCAGGTAGGTGCCCAGGGTGGTGTACCCGCTGATCGCCTGTTGGTTGACGACCTGCACGCTGGACCCACCTGCGTACGTCACGGTGTAGGGGGCCGTGGCGGTTGCCGCCGTGGCGGGGATGTAGGCCTGCACCTTGTAGAGCCCCGGTGCGAGCCGTGGCGACCAGGTGGCGCCGTTGTACTCGGTGGCGCCGTTGGAGTAGGTCCAGTAGGCCATGCCCTTCAGTCCCTGGGGCGGGTTCGGGCGCCAGTAGCTCATGTTGCCGGTGAACACGAAGCCGGCGCTGCCCGGCCCGAGGACGTCGGTCCCGTAGTCCACCGGGACCCCGACCCCGGCCACGTCGGCGTCGGACCAGTCCGCGTCGATGTTGATCGTCACACCACCCCAGGTCTGGCTGACGCCGCCGCTGTACTGGTGCAGCCGCTCGTGGTTGGTCCAGTAGGCGCTGGAGAAGCTGGTGTCGGACGTCGTCTGCAGCCCGTTCCAGTCGGCAAACCAGATGTCCTTCGGCGGCACGAAGCCGCTGGTCCCGACGTACCTGGACATGTCGGTCATGAGGGAGTCGGTGCTGCCGTATGCACCGGCGGTGTAGCCGAGGGCGTGCAGCTCCTTGCTCCAGGCCGAGATGAAGGCCATCACTGCCGAGCTGCAACCCGCGACCGTGGTGTTGTACGCCTCCATGTCGTAGTAGATCGGGGCGCCCGCGGCGAGCCCGAAGTAGGCGGCTCTGCTGACTGCGTCGTCGGCGCTGCTCTTGCCCTCCGCCGCGGCGGTGCTCGAGCTGAAGGTGCTCAGGCCGCTCTGGTTGACGCAGGGGGCCTGGGCCCCGACGTAGATCGGGGCGAGCCCCCAGCCCATCGACGACACCGCACTGACCCAGGACGACGAGAGGTTGCCGTCAGCACAGGCCCGCATCGAGCCGCCGATGTAGATGCCGACGGTCCGGTACGGCGAGGCGAGCCAGGACTTCATGGTCGCGCCTGTCGGTGCGGCGCACGTGTCGAAGGCCATCCCGGTGAAGGTCGACGAGGGCGTGGTGGTGGCGGCCGTCGACACCGCGGACGACAGGTCCACAGCGGGTCTTCCGGACCCCGCCGACGCGGAGGGGCTGACCGGCGGCGTGGCCGGGGGAGGGCCGCTGGCTCGGGGTACGGACTGGCCGGTCGCGACGGCAGCCGTGGCAAGGACGGCGTCCACGGTGCGCGAGTCCGTCCCCCATGAGACATCGGCCTGGACCGGCCGACCGGTGAAGTGAACCTGCCGGCCGTGGCCGACGGGGTCGCTGGCCACCTCGGCAGGGAGTGTGCCGATCGTGCCCTTCCGCACCGCGGGCGCAGGCCGGTCGAACCGGGTGGGGCCGTGGAGCCAGATGGTGTCGGCGCGCCCCACGAGGTGGGCCGGGCAGTCCTGCTGTGCGGGCAGCTCGCCCAGGAAGACCGCGGGGTGGTCGAGTCGGACGCACGCGTGCGGGTCGGTCCGCAGGTCCACGACGGGCCAGCCGGCGGGGACCTCGACCGACACGCCGGCATACTCGATCTCGCGCCTGCTGGTGGTGCTCGGCACCGAGGGGGCGGCAGCGGCGCCCGTGCCCACCGTGAGCACGGGCGACACGCTGGGTGCCGGCGCGGTGAGCTCACCGGGTTGGCCCGGGGCGGCGACGCCGGGGTGCGCCAGTGCGACAAGCGCAGCGAGGCAGACGGAGAAGTGGACGGCGCGGTTCCAGGTAGCCATGCGAGACCTCGTGATGCGTTCGTCTGACGGCGGACGCCGGCAAACCCCACACAGCATGCCACGCCTCAATAGCAACACGGGGCACAACCGCAACCTCTGCCCGGGGAGACCTGCGAGCCCGCAGGAACGGTCACCGGCACCTGCCGAGGCCGTGCAGCGTCGCGCTACACCTCGAAGACGTCCCCGAGGTGGACTGGTTGAAGCCGGCGGGAGCGGATGATCTCCACGAGCTGGCCGTACACCTTCATCACCGGGGGGTGGTTGGCGTGCCCGATGACGATGCGGCCGGGGAGGAGCCACGCGGTGGCGTTGGCGATGATCGCGGCGGGCGTCTCCACGGTTGCGTCGCCCAGGCTGCCCCACCACAGGGTCACGGCCGGGTACCCCAGAGCGGCCAGCTGCGCGTCGACACGCGGGTTGTGGAACCCGAAAGGCGGCCGGAGGAAGGGGCGACCGGAGATCCCGTAGGTGTGGCGCAGGAAGCGTTCGTTGCGCTGGACCTCCTCCGCGATCCGGTGCTGGGAGAGGGTCGTCAGGTTGGGATGGGACCAGGTGTGGTTGGCGATGAACACCTGGTTGTCGTCGACGAGTGGACGCAGCAGGTCGGCGTGCTCCGTCCAGCTCGGGTTGATCCCGTTGCAGAAGAAGGTCAGGCGCAGGCCGGTGTCCCGCGCCAGGCGGGCGTAGGCGGCCAGCACCGCCTCGTCCGTCCCGTCGTCGATGGTCAGGGCGACGTGGTCGGTGGTACCGGGAAGCCGGTACAGCGTCCCGAAGGGGACGGGAACCTTGGTGATCGCGACCGGGGCAGTGAACGGCGGGGCGGCCACCCCGGTGGTGGTGGACGGGGTGGCCACCTCGGTGACGGACTGCTGGGGACTGGGGAGGGCCCTCGACGGAAGCGCCCGGGACTGCGCTCCGGGCTCCGAGCATGCAGTGAGTCCCGCCGTCACGCCGGCAGCGAGAACGGCCAGGAGGCCACGACGATTCACGGGCGGAGGCTATCCGTGCGACCTTGAGAGAACGCCCAAAGAAGGCTGGGTGTCGTGTCTCCAGCCGACCCGTGCGTTCAGGTCAGTGCCGTCAGGCCGTTCCAGCCGGTGCCGACCAGCCGCCGCGCCCGCCAGCCACCCGCGCCGTTGCCCGGGTACAGCCACAGGTTCCCCGAGGCGTCACGGGCCAGGACGTCGGGGTGGGCATCGCCGTCGAAGTCGCCCGGCGCGACCATGGTCAGGCCGTTCCAGCCGGTGCCGACCTGCCGGCGGCCGCGCCATCCGCCCGCCCCGTCACCGGGGTAGAGCCAGAGTGCGCCGCTGGTGTCGCGGGCCAGGAGGTCGGGGTGGGCATCGCCGTCGAAGTCGCCCGGCGCGACCATGGTCAGGCCGTTCCAGCCGGTGCCGACCTGCCGGCGGTCCCGCCATCCGCCCGCCCCGTCACCGGGGTAGAGCCACAGGGCGCCGCTGCTGTCGCGGGCCAGGAGGTCGGGGTGGGCATCGCCGTCGAAGTCGCCCGGCGCGACCATGGTCATCCCGTTCCAGCCGGTGCCGACCTGCCGTCGTGCGCGCCAAGCCCCGGTGCCGTCACCGGGGTACAGCCACAGGGCGCCGCTGCTGTCGCGGGCCAGGAGGTCGGGGTGGCCGTCGCCGTCGAAGTCGCCCGGCGCGACCATGGTCAGGCCGTTCCAGCCGGTGCCGACCTGCCGCCGCGCGCGCCAAGCCCCGGTGCCGTCACCGGGGTACAGCCACAGGTTCCCCGAGGCGTCACGCGCCAGGACGTCGTTGTGGTTGTCGCCGTTCCAGTCGTGGGCCGAGATCGGCGCGCGCGCCGAGAGCGCGCTGAACGCGGAGACTCCATGAGGGGTCCCGAGGCCGGTCGGACCGTCGTAGCCGGCCGTGGCGGTGCACAGGTACGAACCGCACGCGCCGGTGCTGCCGGAGAAGACGTCGAACAGGAGGTTTGGGTTCTGGTACGGCAGTGCCTGCGGCGCGCTACCCGGCGCCGGGGTCCCGGCCAGGGCGTACGTGGCGGCGATCAGGGGAGCCGCCGCGCTGGTCCCCCCGAAGACCATCCACCCGTACTGCCCCGAGCTGTCCGGGGTCGAGTCGTAGACGGCCACGCCGGTATCGGGGTCGGCGACCGCGGCGACGTCGGCAATCGTGCGCCCGCGGCATCCGGAGTCCTTCTGCCAGGCCGGCTTGGCGTCGTCGCCGGCGCACCCGCTGCCGGCGCCGCTCCAGGCCGTCTCCGTCCACCCGCGTGCGGTCGGTGACCTGGACAGGCTCGTCCCGCCCACTGCGACCACCGCCGGGGAGGCGGCCGGGTACTCGGTGCCGTAGCCGCTGTCACCGCTGGATGCGGTCAGGACCACGCCGGGGTGGGCGTAGAAGTCCGCGGTGGCCGAGGCGTCGGAGGACGTGGTCGGGCCGCCGTAGGAGTTGGAGACGAACGAGGCGCCCATGCTCACCGCCGTGTTGACCGACGTGCCGAGGTCGGTGAGCCGGTCGCTGTTCGCCTCGACCAGCAGGATGTGGCAGTTGGGGCAGGCCGCGGAGACCATCTCGACGTCCAGGGACATCTCCTGGGCCCACCCGGAGTCGTCCGCGGGCAACGGGTGGTCGGCGCCGTCCTGGTTCACCTTGTGGAAGCAGCCGTTGCCGGTGGTGCACGGCGGCAGACCGAACTGGGAGCGGTAGACCGTGAGGTCGTCCTCGATGGTCGGCGCGTTGAAGGCCCCCACGACGGCGACCGTCAGTGCGACCCCTGCGGTCCGTGAAGGGAGCTGGTACGCCGCTTGCAGGTCGGCCGGCCCGTAGCCCGGGGGAGTCGCCGAGGGACTCAGGGTCGGCACCGCGACGTCGTCACGGATCTCGGCGTGGCACGCCGCATGGTGCGGGAGCGGCGTCCCACAGGCCCGGTGCCGGGGGTGGTGTGCGGGGCCACGGTCCGGCGCGGGGGCCGCCGCGCCGGACTGTCCCGTGATGACGACCGCGAGACCGGCCAAGATCAGTCCCCACGACCACCTCGTTCGCACGAGAGTCCCCTTCCGCGTGCCTGTATCGCCTGCCCTGGCTGCTGGTGCACCAGGACTCTCCGTGCCGTCCTCGTACGGACTGCTCCGCCGTCGTGACGGCAGCGTAGTCGGCGTGCTGGCACGAAGGGTGGTCATCCCACCGGGGAATCGTGCACGCGGCGGATGGTCCAGCGGTCGGCCCGGCCGGCGGTGGTGCACCTGGTCGCCACGGGAGTCTCGGACAGCTGGCCGGGCGGCGGTGTCGTGTGCCGCCTCGTTCTTTGTCGAGGTGCGGTCCGCACCACGCCTGCCGCCCCCTGGAACCGACGAAGGACCCCGGCGACAAGCGTGCCGGGGTCCTTCGTCATTGGTGTCCGGAGGGGGACTTGAACCCCCACGCCCGATAAAGGGCACTAGCACCTCAAGCTAGCGCGTCTGCCATTCCGCCACCCGGACAGGGTGTGAACAGGCCCTCTGGGGGAGCGCCTGCCGCGGTCCGGAACGATAGCACCCAGCCCCATCCGTCACCCAATCCGCCCCTAGGGTGGGGACATGAGCGACTCGACCCCCCAGGACGTCCGCCCGGAGGACGAGGTCGTCCGGATCTGCCAGGAGCTGATCCGGATCGACTCGACCAACTCCGGGGACGGCAGCGGGCCGGGGGAGCGGGAGGCGGCCGACTACGTCGTGGGCCTGCTCCGCGAGGTCGGCCTCGAGCCCGAGGTCGTCGAGTCCGACCCCGGCCGCACCAGTGTCGTGGTCCGCCTCGAGGGCGAGGACCGCGAGCGCCCGGGCCTGTGCATCCACGGCCACCTCGATGTGGTGCCGGCGAACGCCGCCGACTGGCAGGTCGACCCCTTCTCAGGCGAGCTGCGCGACGGCTGCGTGTGGGGGCGTGGCGCCGTCGACATGAAGGACATGGACGCCATGATCCTGGCCGTCGTCCGCGACCTCGCCCGTCGCGGCGCCAAGCCGCCGCGCGACCTCGTCGTCGCCTTCTTCGCCGACGAGGAGGCCGGCGGGGTCAAGGGCAGCCACCACGTCGTCGACACCCGCCCCGACCTCTTCGAGGGCGTGTCCGAGGCCGTCAGCGAGGTCGGCGGCTACAGCGTCACCGTCCCCGCGAAGGAGGGCGGCGACACCCGCGCCTACCTCGTCCAGACCGCCGAGAAGGGCATTCTCTGGCTGCGGCTCGTGGCCACCGGCCGGGCCGGGCACGGCTCCGTGCCCAACCCCGAGAACGCCGTGGTGCGCCTCGCCGAGGCCATCGCCAGGATCGCCGCCCACAAGTGGCCTCGCGAGTACGTCGCGTCCGTGCGTGAGCTGCTCGACGGCCTCAGCTCCATCACGGGGACGGCGTGGTCGGACGAGGACCTCGACGAGCTGCTCGAGCACCTCGGCGGGGCTCAGGGCTTCGTGCGGGGGACGTTGCAGGACACCGCCAACTTCACGATGACCGAGGCCGGGTACAAGCACAACGTCATCCCGCAGAGCGCCAGCGCCTCGCTCGACTGCCGGTTCCTCCCCGGTCACGACGACGACCTGCTCGAGACGGTGCGCCAGCTCGCGGGCGAGCACGTCGAGGTGCAGGTCGTCCACCGCGACATCGCCCTGGACTCCCCGTTCGAGGGACCTCTGGTCGACGCCATGAAGGCCGCCCTGCTGGCTGAGGACCCGGGCGCCGAGGTCCTGCCGTACTGCCTCTCGGGCGGCACCGACAACAAGGCGTTGAGCACGCTGGGCATCACCGGCTACGGATTCGCCCCGCTGCAGCTGCCCGCGGACCTCGACTTCGCGCCGATGTTCCACGGCGTCGACGAGCGGGTCCCGGTGTCGGCACTGGAGTTCGGGACCCGGGTGCTCCAGCGCTTCCTCGCCAGCTGCTGAGGGCGGGGATGCCGGGTGCGCGGCACCCGGCGAAAGTCGCGGTTACCGGCGCGTAGCCAAACGCGGGGTGGCCTCGTTGTCACGGCGTCACCACCTGCGCCGAAAGCGACCCCCGACGATGCGACTCCACCGCGCCACCTTCCTGCGTACCTGCGCTGCGCTCCTCGTCGCCGGCGGCGGCCTCGCCGCGGTGGCTGCTCCGAGCCACGCCGCCACGCGGACCGACCCGCTCGCGCCCGTGACGCAGCCGCTGACCGGCGTCCTCACGCCGCTCCCGGTCCCCCTGCCGTCCGCGACCTCCCTGCCGGCGCTGCCGCTCCCGACCGGGACGAGCACCACCGGGTCCGGGGGCAGCACCCCGGCTGCGACGGGCACGGGCACAGGATCCTCCGGGAGCGCCACGTCCTCGGGCGGCGGAACCAGCAGCGCCCGCTCGGGCACCGCCGCGAACAAGTCGCGTCCGGCCCGGGCCTCCGGGTCGACCCAGCCGGCGGCCTCCGCCGCAGCGGACACCCCCGCCGCCTCCCTGTGCATCTTCGCCTCCAGCGGATCCGCGCCCGCCTTCGAGGTGACGGCCAAGGCCCTCGGCGCGGACCTCTCCTCACCCCTCGTGGAGCGCTTCCCGCAGGCGTTCGCGCCGTGCCCGGCGGGCGCGGTGCCCGCCGGGGACCACGTCGCCGCCGTGGACGCGACGGTGCGTGGCCTCCTGGGTGCCTGCGTGCGCGTGACCCGCCAGGTCGTCCCGGTGCAGACCACCCTCGTCGTGCTCGACCAGGACGTCATCCGCGAGCTCACCGCGTCCGGCCTGCCGCTCCAGCAGCTCGTGGTGCCGTGCCCGGGAGGGTCGGCCGCGCACGCGCCGGTGTCCCAGGCCAGCGGACCGCACGGGACCTCCTCGCTCACGGAGGCGGACCAGGTGTCGGCCCTCTCGGCACTGGGGCGGCTCGCCTTCACCGGCGGCAACGTGCTGCCCACGCTGGCCACCGGCGTGGGGCTGATCCTGCTGGGCGCCCTGCTCGTCCGGACCCGCAGGCTCGTCCCGGTGCAGGCCCGGCGCTGACCCCGCGGCAGCCCGCCGCGCGTCAGAGCGGTCGCGGGACCCGGATGATCTTGCGCCGCAGCCATGTCCGCTGGGTGCCGCCGAGGTAGATCCGGGTGCGGTGCAGCTCCCAGTGGCCGTACTCCGCGTGCTCCGCGAGGGTGCGACGGATCTCGGACCGGGAATCCTTGCGCGTGAAGCTCAGCACGCGGTACTCGTACTCGACCATCGCCCTCCATTCTGACCCAGAACCCGATACGGTCGACACATGACCGCTGACCCGCGTGGCGCGCTGTCCGCACTCGTCACCGCGTTCGAGCGGCACCTGGAGGCCTCCGCGGCCAAGCGGGGTGAGGACGACCCCACCGTGGTCGCGGCCTACGACGACCTCGCGGACGCGTTCGCGGCCTACGACGACGCGCTGCTCCAGGCCTACGGCGAGATGACGCCGCTCGACATCTACGACGGTGACGAGGACGACGAGGACGACGAGGAGCTCGACGACCACTCGGACGAGGACGGTGACGGCGTCTACTCCGGCCTCGACGACGAGGACTACGAGGACGTCGACGAGGACGAGGACGAGCGCCGCCGCTGAACGCGGCCGGTCAGGCGGACACCTCGTCCAGGGCCGCCACCAGCTCCTCGGGGAGCACGAGGTCCTCGGCGGCCAAGGACGTCCGGAGCTGGGCCGTGGTCCGCGCGCCGACGACCGGCGCGACGACTCCCGGGCGGTCGCGCACCCAGGCCAGCGCCACCTCCGCGAGTGAGACGTCGAGTCCCTTCGCCGCGATCGCCAGCGCCTCGACCACTTGGACGCTGTGGTCGTCGAGGTACCGCGCCGTGAAGCGCGGGAAGTCCCGCGAGGCCGCACGGGAGTCCGCGGGTATGCCGTTGCGGTACTTGCCGGTCAGGACGCCCCGACCCAGCGGTGACCAGGGCAGGAGCCCGAAGCCCAGCGCCTGCGCGGCGGCCAGCAGGTCCGGCTCCGCGGCCCGGTTGACCAGCGAGTACTCGACCTCGTTGGCCACCAACGGCACCCGTGCCTGCTCGAGCAGCGACAGTGCCCGCGCGGTCTGCCAGCCGCTGTAGTTGGACACCCCCACGTAGCGGGCCCGCCCGGTGCCGACGGCCCACTCCAGGGCCGACAGCGTCTCGGTGAGGGGCACCTCGTCCGACCAGGTGTGCACGAGCCAGAGGTCGACGTGGTCGGTGCCGAGCCGCTCCAGCGAGGTGTCGAGCTGGCTGAGCAGGCTGTGGCGGGAGGTGTCCACGACCCGCTGGCCGGAGCGCCGCGAGATGCCCGACTTGGTGCAGATGAGCAGGTCGTCGCGGGACACCTCGTCCTCGATCAGGCGGCCGATGATCTCCTCCGACGCCCCGTCGGCATACCCGTGGGCGGTGTCGACGAGGTCGCCGCCGGCGTCGAGGAAGGTGCGCAGCTGCTCGCGCGCGCCCTCCTCGTCGGTGGTCCGTCCCCACGTCATCGTCCCGAGGGCGAGGCGGGAGACCGACAGCCCGGAGCTGCCCATTCGTCTGTGGCGCATGTCTCGGTACCGTACTTGGCCGCGGCTGCGGAGCCGGGACGGCCCGCCGCTAACCTCGCCCCATGGAACTCGGCGTGAACCTCGGCTACTTCGGCATGGGGGTGGACAGCGACAACGTCGCGGTCGCCAAGGAGGCGGACCGGCTCGGCTACGCCGTCGCGTGGGCGGCCGAGGCGTACGGGTCCGACGTCCCCACCGTCCTGGCGTGGATCGGCGCGCAGACCGAGCGGATCGGGCTCGGTGCCGCGGTGATGCAGATCCCGGGCCGGACCCCCGCGATGACGGCGATGACGGCCGCAACCCTCGACACCCTCTCCGGCGGACGCTTCCGACTCGGCCTCGGCGTCAGCGGGCCACAGGTGAGCGAGGGCTGGCACGGCGTGCGTTTCGACGCGCCGCTGGGCCGCACCCGCGAGTACGTCGACATCGTGCGGATGGCCCTGCGCCGGGAGACCGTGTCCTACCAGGGGAAGCACTTCACGCTGCCGCTGCCCGACGGACCAGGCAAGGCGCTCAAGCTCACGGTCCACCCGCCGCGCCCGCACATCCCGCTCTACCTCGCAGCGGTCGGGCCGAAGAACCTCGAGCTGGCGGGGGAGGTCGCCGACGGCTGGCACGCGATCTTCTTCAGCCCCGAGCACTCCGGCGACCTCGTCGAGTCCGTGCGCACCGGGCGCCGTCGCGCCGGCCACGGCGCCGACGGCACCGACCCGCTGGCCGGCTTCGACATCGCCCCGTCCGTACCGGTCGTGGTCGCCGACGACGTCGAGGCCGCGGCCGACGCCATCCGCCCGTACGCCGCGCTGTACGTGGGCGGCATGGGCTCGCGCGAGCAGAACTTCTACAACCGGCTCGCCTGCCGCATGGGGTTCGAGGAGGCCGCAGCCAAGGTGCAGGACCTCTACCTGGCCAAGCAGCACCGCGACGCGGCGGCCGCCGTCCCGTTCGAGTTCATCGACGCGACCACCCTCATCGGGCCGCCGGAACGCATCCGCGACCGGCTCCAGCGGTATGCCGATGCCGGCGTGGGCACGTTGTCCGTGGCGCCGTTCGCCGGTGCCCTCGAGGACCGCCTGCGGGTCGTGCGCACCATGGCCGAGCTCATGCGGGACACTGGCTCCGCCGTTCCCGCCCCCACGAAAGCAGACCAGTGACCCTGAGCTTCCTCCAGGCCATCATCCTCGGCATCGTCGAGGGCCTCACCGAGTTCCTGCCGGTGTCCTCCACCGGGCACCTCACCATCACCGAGAAGCTGCTGGGGCTGCAGGTCGACGCCCCCGCCATCACGGCATACACGGCGATCATCCAGGTCGGCGCGATCCTGGCGACGCTGCTGTTCTTCTGGCGCGACATCGTGCGGCTCCTCGTCGCGTGGTTCCGCGGCCTCGGCAGCGCCGAGGCGCGCACCCACCACGACTACCAGCTCGCCTGGGCCGTCATCGTCGGCTCGATCCCCGTGGGGATCGTCGGCTTCCTCGCCAAGGACCTCATCAGCGGGCCGCTGCGCAGCCTGTGGGTCGTCGCGGCCGCGCTCATCCTGTGGAGCGTGGTCATGTGGCTCGCCGAGTCGCGGCACGGCAAGCTCGAGCGCGAGGGCGTGGAGCGCACGGAGGGTGGCGTCACCCTCAGGGACGGACTCGTCATCGGCCTGGTGCAGTGCTTCGCGCTCATCCCCGGGGTGTCGCGCTCCGGCGCCACGATCTCGGCCGGGCTCTTCCGCGGCATCGACCGCGTGTCGGCGACGCGCCTGTCCTTCTTCATGGCGATCCCGGCCCTCACCGCGGCCGGCCTGTTCGAGGCCGTGCAGGAGAAGGACCACCTGAAGCTGCTCGGCGGCGCCCAGATGGCCGTCGGCATCGTGGTGGCCTTCGTCGTCGCCTACGCCTCGATCGCCTGGCTGCTGCGGTTCGTCTCGAGCAACAAGATCACGGCCTTCGTCTGGTACCGCGTGGCCCTGGGCCTCGTTCTCGCCGTGGTCCTCGCCACGGGAGCGATGTCGGCCACCTGACCGGTGCCCGCCTTCCCCGGACCCGGCGGTCCGGGGAAGGACCGTTCCGGGGGAGGGCCGTTCCGGGGGAGGCCGCCGCGCTACAGCCAGCCCGACCTCTTGAACATGCGGTACAGCACGAGGCAGGCCGCCGCCATGAGGCCCAGCGCGCCGTAGTAGCCGTAGTAGAGGTGCAGCTCGGGGATGTGGTCGAAGTTCATGCCGTAGATGCCGGCGATCATCGTCGGCACCGCGGCCATGGCCACCCACGCAGAGATCTTGCGCATGTCGTTGTTCTGCTGCACCGAGATCTGCGCCAGGTGCGCGCTGAGGATGTCGGTCAGCAGGCGGTCGTAGGACTCCATGTGGTCGGTGACCCGCAGCAGGTGGTCGGCGACGTCACGCAGCAGGAGCCGGACCTCCTTGTCGGGCAGTGGTGAGCGTGACCCGTCGTGCAGCATCCGCAGGGGAGCCGCGAGGGGAGTCGCCGCCCTGCGGAACTCGAGCACCTCGCGCTTGAGGCGGTAGATGGTCTCCGACGTCACGGTCTGCGACCCGGCGAAGACGGACTGCTCGATCTCCTCGAGGTCGTCCTGCAGCTCGGCGTCGATGGCCAGGTAGTTGTCGACGACCGCGTCGGTGACGGCGTGCAGCACCGCGATGGCCCCGTGCGACAGCATCTCGGGGTTGGACTCGAGCTTGGCGCGCACCGCCCTCAGGGGGCCGGCCTCGCCGTACCGGACCGTGACGACGAACCGGTCACCGACGAACATCATGACCTCGCCGGTCTCGATGTCCGACGTCTCCTCGATGTAGCGCAGTGGCTTGAGGACCACGAACATCGTGTTGTCGTACAGCTCGACCTTGGCCCGCTGGTGGCCGTTGACGGCGTCCTCGACGGCGAGCGGGTGCAGCTGCAGCTCCTCGTTGACGAGGTCGAACTCCGCTGACGTCGGGTCCTTGAGCCCGATCCAGAGGAAGTCGGTGCTCTCGTCGTCGGCGCGCAGGGCGTCGAGGGCTTCGCTGAGGTCGCCGCACGGCTCACGACGCCCTCGCCGGTAGATGGCCTGGTCCACGATCACGGGGACACTCCACCACGCCGGGGGCGTCCGGGCACGCACCCACACGTATGGTTCGTGCGTGCCCACCGTCATCCTCGTCCGCCACGGCCACTCCACGTCGAACGGTGACGGCATCCTCGCCGGGCGCCTGCCCGGCATCCACCTCAGCGACCGGGGGCGCGAGCAGGTGGCGCGGCTGGCCGAGCGGTTCTCCGGTGCCGAGCTCGCGCGGGTCGTGAGCAGCCCGCTGGAGCGGTGCCGCGAGACCGCCGAGGTCATCGCGGCGGCCGTGGGTGCCGACGTCGCGGTCGACGACGAGCTGCAGGAGTGCGCCTACGGCGCGTGGACCGGCCGCAAGCTCAGCGAGCTCGCCAAGGAGCCGCTGTGGTCCACCGTGCAGGACGACCCCGCCTCGGCGCGCTTCCCCGACGACGAGCGGTATGCCGCGGAGAGCCTCGCCGAGATGTCCGACCGGGTCGTGCGCGCGGTGCAGCGGCACGACGCCGAGGTGCGCGAGGCCCATGGCGAGAACGCGGTGTGGGCTGCGGTGACGCACGGCGACCTCGTCAAGGCGGTGCTCGCCGACGCGACCGGGGCCGGCCTCGGCCGGTTCCAGCGGTACACCGCCGACCCTGCGTCGGTGTCGGTGGTGCGCTACGGCGGCCGGCACACCTTCCTGCTCGCCGCCAACGACGTCGCCCCCGACCTCTCCCGCTTCCACACCGAGGAGCCGCCCCCTGCCGACGCCGCCGTGGGCGGGGGCGCCGGTTAGGCTCGCTCCATGGCGCTCGTCGAGTTCGACCCCCCGGACCGGTTCGTGGCCGGCACCGTCGGCCCCCCGGGCCAGCGCACCTTCTTCCTCCAGGCCAGCTCGGGCCGGCGGCTCACGAGCGTCTCGCTGGAGAAGGAGCAGGTGTCGGTCCTGGCCGACCGGATCAACGACCTGCTGGACAGCTACGCCGGGGGAGCGGGTGGCGACCACGCCGCTGCAGCCCTCGTCGACAACGCGCCGCTGGACACCCCCATCGAGGACGAGTTCCGGGTCAACACGCTCAGCCTCGCCTGGGACGAGGCCCGCGGCGTCGTCGTCATCGAGGCCCTCGACCGCGACCCCGACGACCCGGAGGCCAGCCTCGACCCGTCGGTCCTGACCGAGGAGCCCCGCCAGATCCGCGTGGTCCTCCCGCCCGCGACGGCACGGGCCTTCGCCCGCCGGGCCCAGTCCGTCGTCTCCGCCGGCCGCCCGTCGTGCCCGTTCTGCGGCGGCCCCCTGGAGCCAGAAGGCCACATCTGTCCGCGCGCGAACGGCTACAAGCGCTGAGCGGGTGGCCGCGCGACCCTCACGCCGTCGAGGACCTGCTCACCACGGCGGACCTCGTCGTGCTGGGCGCCCTCGCCGACGCGTCCAACCTGGCGCTGCTCGTGCGCCTCGGCTCCGAGGAGGGGCCGCTCGCCGTCTACAAGCCGATCTCCGGTGAACGGCCGCTGTGGGACTTCCCGGACGGTTCGCTCGCGGCCCGCGAGGTGGCAGCCCGGCTCATCAGCGACCTGGGCGGCTGGGACGTCGTCCCGGCGACGGTGCTCCGGGAGGGTCCCCACGGCCCCGGGTCGGTGCAGCGCTGGGTCGGCGACCCCGAGGAGGTGCCCGAGCACCCGGTCGACGTCGTGCCGGCAGGTCGCGTGCCGCAGGGGTGGCTCCCGGTCCTGCGGGGCGAGGACGAGCGCGGGCGGGCGGTCGTCGTCGTGCACGAGGACACGCCGGCCGCCCGGTCGGTCGCGGTGTTCGACGCGGTGATCAACAACGCGGACCGCAAGGGCTCGCACCTCGTCCGGGTCGAGGGCGGGCTGCGCGGCTTCGACCACGGGGTCAGCCTGCACGAGGAGCGCAAGCTGCGGACCGTGCTGTGGGGCTTCGCCGGCCAGCCCGTGGCCGAGGAGGAGCTGGCCCGGGTGGAGCGCGTGCTGTCGGCCGTCTCGGACGGCACCTCGGACCTGCGCGGTGCGCTCGACGTCCTCCTCACGCCCGCCGAGGTGGCCGCGCTGGAGGCGCGCTGCCGCGCCCTGCTCGCGGCCGCGGCATACCCCACGCCGTCGGGGCAGTGGCCTGCCATCCCCTGGCCGCCGCTCTGAGCAGCCCACGTAGGCTTCGCCCGTGATCTCCTGGCCCACGCCCTCCATCCCCTCCGTGCCGGGCACCGGTCGCCCCGTCCAGCTCTTCGACACCTCGACCGGGGCCGTCCGGGCCCTCACGCCCGGACCCACCGCGCGCCTGTACGTCTGCGGGATCACGCCCTACGACGCGACGCACATGGGTCACGCCGCCACCTACGTCACCTTCGACGTGCTCGGCCGGGCGCTGCGCGACGCCGGGCACCGCGTCCAGTACGTCCAGAACATCACCGATGTCGACGACCCGCTGCTCGAGCGGGCCGAGCGCGACGGCATCAGCTGGGAGCAGCTCGCGGCCGACGAGATCGCGCTGTTCCGCGAGGACATGACGGCGCTGGCGGTGATCCCCCCGGACCAGTACGTCGGCGTCGTGGAGAGCATCGTGCCGGTCGCCGCGGCAGTGCAGGCGCTGCTGGAGTCCGGAGCGGGGTATGCCGTGGACACGCCGGACTCGTCGGCCGGGGACGACATCTACCTCGACCTCACCCGTGACCCCGGCTTCGGCTCGGTCTCCAACTGGTCCCGCGAGCAGATGCTGGCCGTCTTCGCCGAGCGGGGCGGCGACCCCGACCGCGCCGGCAAGCGCGACCGGCTGGACCCGCTCCTGTGGCGCGCCGCCCGGCAGGGGGAGCCGTCGTGGGCGGCCAAGGGGCTGCCCGACGGGCGACCGGGCTGGCACATCGAGTGCACCTCGATCGCGCTGGACCACCTCGGCATGGCGTTCGACGTCCAGGGTGGCGGCACCGACCTCGTCTTCCCGCACCACGAGATGAGCGCGACGCAGGCCACCGTCCTGACCGGCGAGCGGCCCTTCGCCCGGACGTACGCACACCAGGCGATGGTGGGGTTCGACGGCGAGAAGATGAGCAAGTCCCGCGGCAACCTCGTGCTGGTCTCGAAGCTGCGCGCCGACGGCATGGACCCCATGGCCATCCGCCTGGCGCTGCTCGCCCACCACTACGGCACCGAGTGGTCGTGGACCGACGCCGGCCTGGCCGAGGCCCAGCAGCGGCTCGACCGGTGGCGGGCGGCGTTCTCGGTGGCCGCCGCGCCCTCGTCCGACGGTGCGGTGCAGGAGCTGCGGGCCCGTGTCGCGGACGACCTCGACACCCCCGGCGCCCTCGCCGTGGTGGACCGCTGGGCCCACCGGACGCTCACCGTCGGCGGTGACGACGAGGCGGCACCCGGCGTGCTGGCCCGGGCCGTCGACGCCATCCTCGGCGTCCGGGTCTAGGCGGGACCCGCCGGGCCGGGCTGCGGCCCGCCGTCCTGGCCGCGCCGGCGCAGGTACCGCTCGAACTCGCGCGCGATCGCGTCACCGCTGGCCTCGGGCAGGTCAGCCGTGTCCTGGGCCTGCTCGAGCGACTGGACGTACTCGGCGACCTCGTCGTCGGTCTCGGCGAGCTCGTTGACGCCGCGCTCCCACGCGCGGGCGCCCTCGGGGAGGTCGCCGTGGGGGATGGGCGCGTCGAGCAGCTCCTCGAGCCGCGAGATGAGGGCGAGCGTGGCCTTGGGCGACGGCGTGTGGCCCGCGTAGTGCGGCACGGCGGCCCAGCACGAGATCGACTGCAACCCGCTCTGGGTGGCCGCGTCGGCGAGCACGCCCACGATGCCGGTCGGGCCCTCGTACCGGCTCGGCTCGAGGTCGAAGCGGTGGATGACGTCCTCGTCCTCGGAGGTCGCCGTCACCGGGATCGGCCGGGTGTGCGCCACGTCGGCCATGAGCGCGCCGAGCGTGATGACGGTGCTGGCTCCGACCTCCTGGGCGAACTCCATCAGCTCGATCGTGAAGGCGCGCCACCGGAACGACGGCTCGATGCCCTGGACGAGCACCACGTCGCGGTCCAGCCCCGAGCTCGAGGCCACGAGGATCCGCGTCGTGCGCCAGTGGATGCGCCGCCGCCCGTCGTCCAGGACGACCCGGGGACGGTTGACCTGGAAGTCGTAGTACTCCTCGGGGTCCAGGGCGGCGATCGGCTCGGCGTCCCAGACGTCGACGAGGTGGTCGATGGCCGCGGTGGCTGCCTCGCCCGCGTCGTTCCACCCCTCGAAGGCGGCGATCACGACCGGGTTGTCCAGCTCCGGCACGTCCTCGAGTTCGATCACCGTTCCTCCTTCGCGCACCGGCGGGGTGCCGGTCTTCCCAGCCTACGGTCCCGTGGTCGGGAGGGTGCGCAGGCCCACGTAGACTCGGCCGACGTGACCGACCTGCCCGCCGCCGTCTTCTGGGACATGGACGGCACCCTCGTCGACACCGAGCCGTACTGGATCGCGGCCGAGCACGCGATCGTCGAGGAGGCCGGCGGGGTCTGGAGCGACGCGTACGCCCACGAGCTGGTCGGCAACGACCTCATGGTGTCGGCGCAGTTCATCCGCGACAACAGCCCCGTCGACCTCGACCCGCTCGAGATCATCGACCGGCTGCTCGAGCGGGTCATCGCCCAGGTCCGCGAGCACGTGCCGTGGCGCCCCGGTGCGCTGGAGCTGCTCGAGGCCCTCGCCGCCGAGTCCGTGCCGAGCGCGTTGGTGACGATGTCGTGGCGGTCGCTCGCCGACGCGGTCGTCGGCGCCCTGCCCGAGGGCACGTTCGCCGCCGTCATCACCGGCGACGAGGTCGAGCACGGCAAGCCCCACCCGGAGCCGTACCTCGCCGCCGCCCGCGCCCTGGGCGTCGAGGCGAGCGAGTGCGTGGCCATCGAGGACTCGCCGACCGGGGTCCGGTCGGCCGTGGGCGCAGGCGTGCCGACGCTCGCGGTCCCGCACGTCGTGCCGGTGCCCGTCATCGCCGGTGCCGTGCAGGCGCCCAGCCTGCGCGGGCTCGGCCCGCGCGACCTGCGGACCCTCTTCGACGGGGTGCGTCGGGGCTAGTCGTCTGCCGGGACGACCTGGCCCGAGATGCCCGGGTCGAGGGCGATCCGCGCCGCATCCTCGGGGAGCGGCGGCGGCGTGCCGCCCCAGGCGGGGCAGAACTGGCGGAAGTCGCACCAGTCGCACAGCCGTGAGGTCTTGGGCCGCCAGTCCCCGGTGGTGGCTGCGCGCTCGATGGCGCCCCACACCGCCTTGAGGTTGCGCTCGAGCCCGAGCAGGTCGTGCTCGTCGGGGGAGTACCGCACCACCTCGCCGTTGCCGAGGTAGACCAGCTGGAGCAGCCGCGGGATCTCACCGCGCAGCCGCCAGAGCACGAGCGCGTAGAACTTCATCTGGAACAGCGCCTTGCCCTCGAACAGCTCGCTGGGGGAGCGACCGGTCTTGTAGTCGACGACCCGCATGGCGCCGTCGGGGGCCACGTCGAGGCGGTCGACGTACCCGCGCAGGACCAGGCCGTCGACGTCGGTCTCGACGTAGAGCTCCCGCTCGGCGGGCTCGAGCCGGGTCGGGTCCTCGAGGGTGAACCAGGTCTCGATCAGCGCGTTGGCCTCACCGAACCACGAGTCGAGGGTGCGCTGCTCGTCCCCCGCGATCATCTCGGCGAGCTCGGGCTCCTGCTCGACCAGCTGCTGCCACTGCGGTCCCACGAGCTCGGCCGCGGCCGAGGGGGTGCGCTGTTCGGGCGGCAGGTCGAACAGCCGCTCCAGGACCGCGTGGACGAGCGTGCCGCGCGCCGCCGCCGGCGAGGGCGGGGCGGGGAGCTTGTCGACGGCTCGGAAGCGGTAGAGCAGCGGGCACTGCTTGAAGTCCGACGCTCGGCTCGGGGACAGGGCGGGAACCATGCCACGCACTCTAGGTGCCGGTCCCGACACCACCCGGCACCCCGCGCCATACCAGCTCCAAACCCTCCCACTTGTTGCCAGCACGTGGTCACGACAGCCCCGAAACGGTCCCTCGGTGACCACGAGGTGGCAACAAGTGGGGGAAACGCGCGCGTCGGCGTCAGTCCTCCGGGATGTAGCCGAGGTTGGGGGACAGCCAGCGCTCGGCCTCGGCCAGGCTCCAGCCCTTGCGCTCCGCGTAGTCCTCGACCTGGTCCCGCCCGAGCCGTCCCACGACGAAGTACTGCGACTGCGGGTGGGAGAAGTACCAGCCGGACACCGAGGCCCCCGGCCACATGGCCATCGACTCGGTGAGCTCCATCCCGGTCTGCTCCTTGACCCCCAGCAGGTCCCAGAGGACCTCCTTCTCGGTGTGGTCGGGGCAGGCGGGGTAGCCCGGCGCCGGGCGGATCCCGGTGTACCTCTCGGCGATGAGGTCGTCGCCCGTCAGGTGCTCGTCCGGCGCGTAGCCCCAGAAGTCGTGGCGGACGCGCTCGTGCATGCGCTCGGCGAACGCCTCGGCCAGCCGGTCGGCGAGGGCCTCGAGCATGATCGCGCTGTAGTCGTCGCCCTCGGCCTTGAGCTGCATGACCCGCTCCTGCGACCCGAGCCCGGCCGTCACGGCGAACGCCCCGACGTGGTCGGACAGGCCCGACTCCCGCGGCGCGACGAAGTCGGACATGGCCCGGTTGGGCACGCCCTCGCGGTGGCTCCCCTGCTGGCGCAGGGTGTGCAGCGTCGTCGCGACGTGCTCGCGGCTCTCGTCGGTGTAGACCTCGATGTCGTCGCCGACCGCGTTGGCCGGGAACAGCCCGATGACGCCCTCGGCGCGCAGCCAGCGCTCCTCGATGATGCGGTCCAGCATCTCCTGCGCATCGCGCCAGAGCCGGGTCGCCGCCTCCCCGGTGGCGGGGTTGTTGAGGATGTCGGGGAACCGCCCCTTCATCTCCCAGGCGAGGAAGAACGGTCCCCAGTCGATGTACTCGCGCAGCTCGTCGAGCGGGTAGTCGTGGAAGGTCTTCACGAACTGGGTCGGGACCTTGCCGCGCGCGCCGGACTGGCGCCGGAGCAGCTCCTTCTCCTGCGCGGCGACGAGGTGCGGCACGGGCGGGTGGTATGCCGTCCAGTCGATCGGGGTGGCGTGCGCCCGCGCCTTCTCGATGGAGACCAGCGGGCGTTCGGTGGCCTTGGCGGCGTGCCGGGCGCGCAGCGAGTCGTAGTCGGCCTCCACCTGCGCCATGAGCTTCGGGCGCTGCTCGTCCGACAGCAGCTGCGACACCACCGGGACGGACCGTGACGCGTCCTTCACCCACACCACGGGCCCGTGGTACCTCTGGTCGACCTTGACGGCCGTGTGCGCCCGCGAGGTGGTCGCCCCGCCGATGAGCAGCGGCAGGTCGAACCCCTGGCGCTCCATCTCCGCGGCGAAGTTCACCATCTCGTCCAGGCTGGGCGTGATGAGGCCGGAGAGGCCGATGACGTCGGCGTTCTCGGCCTTGGCGGCGTCGAGGATCTTCTGCGCGGGCACCATGACGCCGAGGTCGACGACGTCGTAGTTGTTGCACTGGAGGACGACGCCGACGATGTTCTTGCCGATGTCGTGGACGTCGCCCTTGACGGTGGCCATGACGACCTTGCCCTTGGCGCGCTTGGGGGCGTCGGTCTTCTCGGCCTCGATGTACGGGATGAGGTAGGCCACGGCTTTCTTCATGACCCGAGCCGACTTCACGACCTGCGGCAGGAACATCTTGCCGCTGCCGAACAGGTCGCCGACGACGTTCATGCCGTCCATGAGCGGGCCCTCGATCACCTCGATCGGGCGGCCGCCGCGCTCCTCGATGAGGGCGCGCAGCTCCTCGGTGTCGGTCTCGACGTGGTCGTCGATGCCCTTGACGAGGGCGTGGGTGATCCGCTCCTCGACCGGCAGCGAGCGCCACTCCTCGGCGGTCTCCTCGGCCGCCTCGCCGCTGCTGTTGAACCGGTCGGCGATCTCGAGCAGGCGCTCGGTGGAGTCCGGCCGCCGGTTGAGGACGACGTCCTCGATCCGCTCGCGCAGCTCGGGGTCGATCTCGTCGTAGACGACCAGCGCACCGGCGTTGACGATGCCCATGTCCATGCCCGCGCGGATCGCGTGGAAGAGGAAGACGGCGTGGATCGCCTCGCGCACGGGGTTGTTGCCGCGGAACGAGAACGAGACGTTGGAGACGCCGCCGGAGACGAGCGCGCCGGGGAGGTTCTCCTTGATCCACCGCGTGGCCTCGATGAAGTCGGTGCCGTAGGCCGCGTGCTCCTCGATGCCCGTGGCCACCGCGAAGATGTTGGGGTCGAAGATGATGTCCTCGGCGGGCAGGCCGACCTCCTGCGTGAGGATGTCGTAGGCCCGCTGGCAGATGACCTTGCGCCGCTCGAGGTTGTCGGCCTGGCCCTCCTCGTCGAACGCCATCACGACGACGGCCGCGCCGTACTTGCGGCAGAGGCGGGCCTGCTCGACGAACTTCTCGACGCCCTCCTTCATCGAGATGGAGTTGACGATCGGCTTGCCCTGCACGCACTTGAGGCCGGCCTCGATGACCTCCCACTTGGAGGAGTCGATCATCAGCGGGACGCGGGAGATGTCGGGCTCGGAGGCGACGAGCTTGAGGAACCGGTCCATCGCGGCGACGCCGTCGATCATCCCCTCGTCCATGTTGACGTCGATGACCTGGGCGCCGGCCTCGACCTGCTGGCGGGCGACGTTGAGCGCGGTCGGGTAGTCCTCGGCCTGGATGAGCTTGCGGAACCGCGCGGAGCCGGTGATGTTCGTCCGCTCGCCGACGTTGACGAACAGCGACTCGTCCGTGACGGTCAGCGGCTCCAGCCCCGACAGCCGCAGGGCGGGCGACGCCTCCCCGGGCACCCGCGGCTGCTCGCCGGAGGCGGCCTCGGCGATGGCCTTGATGTGGTCGGGCGTCGTGCCGCAGCAGCCACCGAGGAGGTTGACGAGGCCCGCCTGCGCGAACTCGCCGACGACCGCAGCCATGGCGTCCGGCGTCTCGTCGTACTCGCCGAAGTGGTTCGGCAGCCCGGCATTGGGGTAGCAGGAGACGAAGGTGTCGGCGACGCGGGCCAGCTCCGCGGCATACGGGCGCATCTCGGCGGCACCCAGGGCGCAGTTGAGCCCGACCGCGAGGGGCCGCGCGTGCCGCACGCTGTGCCAGAACGCCTCGGTCACCTGACCCGAGAGGGTGCGGCCGGAAGCGTCGGTGATGGTGCCGGAGATGACGACCGGCCAGCGGCGGCCGTGCTCCTCGAAGAGTGTCTCGAGGGCGAAGATCGCCGCCTTGGCGTTGAGGGTGTCGAAGATCGTCTCGACGATGAGCACGTCGGAGCCGCCGTCGACCAGCCCGCGGGCCTGCTCAAGGTAGGCCTCGACGAGCTCGTCGTAGGAGACGTTGCGCTTGCCCGGATCGTTGACGTCCGGGGAGATCGACGCGGTGCGGTTCGTGGGGCCGAGGGCGCCGAGCACCCAGCGCGGGCGGTCCGGGGTGCGCGCTGTCATGGCGTCGCACGCCTCGCGGGCCAGGCGCGCGGCAGCGACGTTCAGCTCGTAGGCGAGGTCGGACATGCCGTAGTCGGCCAGGGAGATGCGCTGGGCGTTGAACGTGTTCGTCTCGATGAGGTCGGCACCGGCCTCGAGGTAGGCGTCGTGGATGCCGCGGATCACGCCCGGCTGCGTGAGGGAGAGCAGGTCGTTGTTGCCCTTGAGGTCCTCGGCCCAGTCGGCGAACCGCTCGCCGCGGTAGTCCTCCTCGGCGAGCCCCTCCCGCTGGATCATGGTGCCCATGGCGCCGTCCATCACGAGGATCCGCTCGCGCAGGGCAGCCCCCAGCTCGTCGGTCACGTCCGGGCGATGTGTCACGGTTCCAGGCACCCGCCAAGTATCGCCCATGCCCTGCCCGGGGCGTCGGGCGTGTTCACGTAGGGTTCCGGCATGAGCGCCCCCGCCGCCCGTGAGGCCGAGGAGTCCGGGCACGGCGTGCGGATCGCCCGCGTCGCCGGGATCCCCGTCTACCTCGCCCCGAGCTGGTTCCTCATCGCGGTGGTCATCATCGCCGTGGTGGCCGGCCCGGTGCTGCAGACGCGCCCCCTGTTCGGCATCGGGGTGGGGATCCTGCAGGCCCTGCTGCTGCTCGTCTGCGTCCTCGCCCACGAGGCCGCCCACGCCGTGACCGCGCGCGCGTTCGGCATGCCCGTGCTGCGGATCGTGGCCAACGTGTGGGGCGGCCACACCTCCATGGAGGCGGTGCGCTCGACCCCCGGCCGGATGGCGGCCGTGGCCGCGGCGGGCCCGCTGGCCAACGCCGCCCTGGCGGTCCTGGCGTATGCCGTGGCACCCCTCGTGACGGGCGACCTCAGCCACCGGCTCGTCGAGGGCATGGTCATCATCAACGGCAGCCTCGCGGTGCTCAACCTGCTCCCGGGCATGCCGCTGGACGGCGGCCAGGTCGTGGAGTGCCTCGTCTGGAAGGCGACGGGGGACCGCAACAAGGGGGCCGTGGTCGCGGGCTGGTGCGGCCGGGTCGTCACCGTCCTCGTCGTCCTGTGGTTCTTCGTCCGGCCGGTCGCGCTGGGGCAGGGCATCGGGTTCGGCTCGATCTGGGTGCTGGTCATCGCCTCGGTGCTGTGGGCCGGGGCGAGCGAGTCGGTCCGGCGCGGCACCGCGTTGGGCAAGCTCGGCCGGCTGCGGGTGCAGGACGTCGCCGAGCGCGCCGTCGTCGTCGCCCCCGACAGCACCGTCGGCATGGCCCTGGACCACCCCGACATCGTCCTCACGACGGACGAGCGAGGCGTGCCCTGCCTGGTCTTCGGCGCCATGGACCTCGCCCTGCACCACGACGTCGACCGGCAGGCGCCGGTCAGCGCCGCCGTCTTCCGGGTGCCGGACGCCAACGTCGTGGATGCCGGCCCGCAGGACGGCGTCGACGTGGTGGTCGCCGCGATGCAGCAGACGGGGTCGGGCACGGTCGTCCTCACCAGCGGCGGGCGGGCGTGGGGCGTCACGAGCGTCGACCGGATCAACGCGGCCGCGGAGCGCAACTAGACTCCCGGCCCATGACCACTGGGCCGCAGGACACCACCACCTCCACCTCAGCGGCCGTCGGTGCCGACCTGCGCCGCGGGCCGTTCGGCGTGGGGGAGCGGGTCCAGCTGACCGACCCCAAGGGCCGGCTGCACACGATCACCCTCGAGCCCGGCCGCGAGTTCCACACCCACCGTGGGCGGCTGGCCCACGACGACCTCATCGGGGCCCCTGACGGCTCCGTGGTGCGCAACACCGCGGGTGTCGAGTACCTCGCGCTGCGCCCGCTGCTGTCCGACTACGTGATGTCGATGCCGCGCGGGGCCGCCGTCGTCTACCCCAAGGACGCGGGCCAGATCGTGACGATGGCCGACGTCTTCCCGGGTGCCCACGTCGTCGAGGCGGGCGTCGGCTCCGGCGCGCTGTCGATGTCCCTGCTGCGCGCCGTCGGCGAGCACGGCACCCTGCACTCCTTCGAGCGGCGCGAGGACTTCGCGGACATCGCGAAGGGCAACGCCCGGGCGTTCTTCGGGGTGGACCACCCCGCCTGGACCGTCACCGTGGGCGACCTGGTAGAGGAGCTGCCCCGCACCGTCGCACCGGGGACCGTGGACCGCGTCGTCCTGGACATGCTCGCGCCGTGGGAGTGCCTGGAGGTCGTCTCGCAGGCGCTGCTGCCCGGCGGGGTCCTCATCTGCTACGTCGCGACCGCCACCCAGCTGTCCCGGGTCGCCGAGGCGATCCGCGACCACGGTGGGTACACCGAGCCCGAGGCCTGGGAGTCCCTCGTCCGCGGCTGGCACCTCGAGGGGCTCGCCGTGCGGCCGCAGCACCGCATGCACGGCCACACCGGATTCCTCATCACGACCCGCCGGCTCGCCCCCGGCGTCACGCCGCCGATGCGCAAGCGGCGGCCAGCCAAGGGCGCCTACGGCGAGGACGGCGACGCCGGCGCCACGCCGGGCGACACCACGGCCTTCGGCCAGGAGGCGGAGTTCTCGGCCGAACAGCTGGGCGAACGCGTCCCATCAGACAAGAAGATCCGGCGGCTTCGCCGTTCTGTGACGCAAACCTCCACGACGACCGAGCAGTAGCGCGTTAGGTTGGGTCATCGGTCGCACTGTTGCGGCCGGTGGGTACGTCGATCGCCACCGAGGGAGCCGACATGACCGACCAGCACCGCCACGACCCGTCCGACGAGCGCCGTCAGGCCGAGCTCCTCGCCGAGGAGGTCGCTGCCCTGCGCCAGCGCCTCGCCGACGCGCCGGCCCGGTCCCGCGAGCTCGAGACCAAGGTCCTGCAGCTGCAGTCGAACCTCGCGACCATCTCCTCTCAGAACGAGCGGCTCGTCCGCACGCTCAAGGAGGCGCGCGAGCAGATCGTGACCCTCAAGTCCGAGGTGGACCGGCTCGCGCAGCCGCCCGCGGCATACGGCGTCGTCCTGGAGTCCTACGACGACGCGACGGTGGACATCCTCACCGGCGGCCGCAAGATGCACGTGGCCGTCAGCCCGGCCGTCGACCCGGCGGAGCTGTCCGCCGGGCGCGAGGTGCGCCTCAACGAGGCGATGAACGTCGTCGCCACGTGCGGGTACGAGCGCACCGGCGAGGTCGTGATGATCAAGGAGATGCTCGGCGACGGCCGGGTCCTGGTCGTCGCGCACGCCGACGAGGAGCGCGTCTGCCGGATCGCCGACTCCCTCGAGGGGGAGCCGATCCGTGTCGGCGACGCCCTCATGCTCGAACCGCGGTCCGGGTTCGTCTACGAGCGCATCCCCAAGGCCGAGGTCGCCGAGCTGGTGCTCGAGGAGGTGCCCGACATCGACTACGAGGACATCGGGGGCCTGGCCGGCCAGATCGAGGCCATCCGCGACGCCGTCGAGCTGCCCTACCTGCACCCCGACCTGTTCACCGAGCACCAGCTCAAGCCCCCGAAGGGCGTCCTGCTCTACGGCCCGCCCGGCTGCGGCAAGACGCTGATCGCCAAGGCGGTCGCGTCCAGCCTGGCCAAGAAGGTCGCCGAGCGCGAGGGCAAGCCGGTCGGGAAGTCCTTCTTCCTCAACATCAAGGGCCCCGAGCTGCTCAACAAGTACGTCGGCGAGACCGAGCGGCACATCCGGCTGATCTTCCAGCGGGCCCGGGAGAAGGCCTCCGGCGGCACGCCGGTCGTGGTGTTCTTCGACGAGATGGACAGCCTGTTCCGCACCCGCGGCTCGGGCGTCTCCTCGGACGTGGAGACGACGATCGTCCCGCAGCTGCTGTCGGAGATCGACGGTGTCGAGCGGCTCGAGAACGTCATCGTCATCGGCGCCTCCAACCGCGAGGACATGATCGACCCGGCGATCCTGCGGCCGGGACGGCTCGACGTGAAGATCAAGATCGAGCGGCCCGACGCCGAGAGCGCCCGCGACATCTTCACCAAGTACCTCACCGCGGACCTGCCGCTGCACGAGCACGACCTGGCCGAGCACGGCGGCTCCCCGCAGGCGACGGTCGACGCCATGATCACCGCCACCGTCGAGCGCATGTACTCCGAGATCGAGGACAACCGGTTCCTCGAGGTGACCTACGCCAACGGCGACAAGGAGGTCCTGTACTTCAAGGACTTCAACAGCGGCGCGATGATCCAGAACATCGTCGACCGGGCGAAGAAGATGGCCATCAAGGACTTCCTCACCGTCGGGGCCAAGGGCATCCGGGTCGACCACCTGCTCGCCAGCTGCGTCGACGAGTTCAAGGAGAACGAGGACCTGCCCAACACGACCAACCCCGACGACTGGGCCCGCATCTCCGGCAAGAAGGGCGAGCGGATCGTCTACATCCGCACCCTCGTCACCGGCAAGAGCGGCACGGAGCCGGGTCGGTCCATCGACAACGTCGCCAACACCGGCCAGTACCTCTAGCCGCTGGCGCCCGCCCGGGTCCGCACTCCGCGGGCCCGGGCGACCCGCGTCCGCACCCGGGGCAGGACGGCTCGGCCGCCGGCCTCGAGCCGGGTCCAGCCGCGGTGGTAGGCGATGCCGACGGCGATCGAGGCGGCCATGGCCAGCACCGAGCTGTAGGCCATGAGGTGCGGGTAGACGACGAAGTGCGTCAGGTAGACGAACAGCGAGGCTGCGGCGACGGTCGAGGCGCCACGGGCCAGCCACCCCGGCAGGCGCACGGACGGCAGCCAGACCAGCGCGAGCACCCCGAGCATGATGGTCGGGCCGCGCATCGGCATGGTCGGCCAGAAACCGGGCAGCGTGAGCAGCGGCACCGCCGACACCAGCAGCCGCTGGGGCACGGTGCGGGCCCTGGCCGCCGCCCAGCCGGTGGCGAACAGCCAGATGAGCACGTAGGCGTTGGCGCCGCGGTAGGGCCCGGCGTCGGGCACCACCACGTCGTACCGGGTCAGCAGGCCGAGGCCGACGAGCGTCATGGGGAAGGCGAACGGGAACCGCCGCTCCCACCGGTCCACGGCGGGCAGCGACAGCAGCGCGGCGGCGCCCAGCAGCAGGGCGACCAGCGCCTCGACGAACCAGTAGTGCCAGTGCGGCGACCAGCGGGCCCAGTCCCCGAGGACCTGGTTGAGGAGCAGGACGTTGCGCCAGTCGTAGGTCCCGACGGTCAGCGCGACGGCCGCGATCCACACGGCGCTGGGTGCCCAGATCCGCAGGGCACTCCGCACGATCCCCTTCGCGCGCTCGGCCCGAGGTCGCGCGGTGAGCTGGAACCGGGCGAGGTTGAAGCCCGCCAGCGCCAGCAGGGTGTGCGCGCCGCCGGGCACGAACGACAGGTGGGTGTGGTTGGCCAGGATGAGCAGGACCGCCACCGCCCGCACGACGACGCTCGTCTCCACCGCGTGCCAACCGCGTCGCCACCGGGGGACCGTGCGGCCACCCCGGGCCGCCGTGGCCGCACCGGGGCGGGACCGCTGGGCCGCTGCGGCCAGCTCGGCGGGTGGGAGCAGGTGCCACCCCGCCGGGAGCGCGCCGAGGAGCCGTTCCAGCCGCAGCGACACCTCGACGTAGGAGAGCGAGTCGCCGCCGAGGTCGACGAAGCTCGTGTGCTCGTCGGCGGTGGGCGCGTCGAGCAGGTCGCGGTAGAGCTCCGCCACCGCCTGCGGCGAGGGCCCGTCCGCGGCCTCGTCCCCGGCCGCCTTCTCCTCCCGCGCGCGGGAGCGGGCGCGGTGCGCCTCGACGAGGGCGGCCATGCCGGGGTAGTCGGGCTTGCCGGTGGGCAGCACGAGCACGTCCGTTCCCTCGAGCACGACCACGCCGCTGGCGGGTATGCCGTGCCGGCCGGTGAGCGTGGCCGTCACCGCCTCGCCGGAGCCCGGCTCGGCGGCCAGGACCCCGACCGCGTCGCCGAGGTCGACGCAGTGCGCGCGGACCCCGGCGTCGGCCAGGTCGCGCTCGGCGCGGTCGAGGTCGATCCGCAGGCCGACGACCTTGGCGAAGCGGCTGCGCCGCCCGACCACCTCGACCGTCCCGTCGGGGCGAAGGTGCCCGAGGTCGCCCGTGCGGAGCTCGGCGAGGTCGCGGCCGCGCGCGAGGTCTTCGGGGTGCTCCGCGTACCCGAGCATGACGTTGGGGCCGGAGTAGACGAGCTCGCCGAGGCCGCACTCGAGCTCGGACAGCGGGTCGAGCCGGAACCGGCCACCCGGGACCGGGTGCCCGACGGTGCCGGCGTGGGAGTCGACCAGCTCCGGCGGCAGGACTGCCATCCGCGCGGTCGCCTCGGTCTGGCCGTACATGACGAACAGGTCCCAACCGCGCGATCGGCCGAGCGCGGCATACCGGCGCACGGCCTCGGGCGCGAGCCGGCCGCCGGCCTGGGTCACGACGCGCAGGCTGGGGTGGTCGCGCTCGGCGAATCCGCTGCGGTCGAGCAGGTCGAAGGTGTGCGGCACCCCGGCGATGGTCGTGACGCCGGCCTCGTCGACGAGCTGCCAGAAGCACGGGGCGACGACGGAGAGGTCGGTCAGGACGAGCGAGGCGCCGACCGCGAGGTGGCTGTGCGCGACGGACAGGCCGTAGCAGTAGTGCAGCGGCAGGGTGGTGGCCGCCCGGTCGTCGGGGCGGGTGCGCAGGGCCTCGGCGATGGCCAGGGCGTTGCTGTCGAGGTTCTCGTGGGACAGCCGGACCAGCTTGGGGGAGCCGGTGGAGCCGGAGGTCGGCAGGAGCAGCGCGAGGTCGGGGTGCAGCGCGTGGCCCGGCTCGGCGGTGAGGGAGGACACCCGCCAGCGGTCGCCGTCGCGCGAGGCCACGACGTCGGGGGAGTACCGCTCGACGAGGGACTTGTGGTGCTGGGGACGGTCACCCGGCACGACCAGCGGGACGTGCCCGGCTGCCAGGGCGCCGAGGTAGGTGACGAGGAAGTCGAGCGAGTTCTCCGCCGCCAGCAGGACCAGGCGTCGGCTGGTCCCGAGCGCGGACCCGGCGTCCTCGACGCGCGCGGCCAGGTCGGCATACGTCACCGGGCCCTCGGGCGTCCACACGGCGCAGCGGTCCCCGTGCCCGGCGAGCGAGGTGGCGAACCGGGTCGTCGGCCGGGTCGCGGGCCAGGGCCGGGTGGCCTCGTGCGTTGGCGTGGGGAGCGGGCTCACGCAGCGCACGTTATTAGGTAAGCCTTACCAAACTCAAACCGGGGTGTGGCGGGTCCCGGCCGCGGCCTGCGGAGCGCCCGCCGGCGTGCTGGCCGACGCCGGGAGGCGGGTCAGCGGCGGTCGGTCACCCTGGCCGACCACCGGGCGACGCCCTCGCCGCCGAACCGCAGGACAGCCACGGCGCAGCGCCAGCCCACGAGGAACAGGCCGAGCACCAGCAGGGTGACGACGCCGAACGACCACGCGAAGCCGCCCCCGGACAGCACCCGCAGCCCGAGGCCGAGCACGACCGTGACCAGCCACACCACCTCGGCGCCGGGCACGCCGACCGGCCAGCCTCGCAGCCGCGTGGCTGCGGCCCAGCCGACGACCAGCGCGACGAGGAACGGCCAGGCCACCTCGAGCACCCCCGCGACGGAGAGGCCCTCGCGGTGGCTGGCCCGGCCGACGGTGGCGAACAGCAGCACGAAGGCGGCGTCCACGAGGAACGCCGCGACCCTGGCCCTCAGGCGGACCACCCCAGACGCCGCTGCGGACACGAGCAGGCCGTCGTCATGCGTGCACCCGGTCGAACAGGGTGGCCTGCGGGGGCGCGTGCGTCGGGTCGACGCCGTCGAACAGGATGCTGACGGACTCGCCGGCGTGGATGCGGCTGATGGCCTCCGCGAACAGCTGGGCCACGGTCCGCACCCGCAGCTCCGGCCAGCCCGAGGGGGCGGGCACGGTGTCGGTGGTGACGACCTCGCCCACCATCGGGTGCTCCCGCAGCCGCTCCACCGCGCGCCCGGCGAACAGGCCGTGGGTGCACGCGACGTCCGCCCGGGTGCACCCGAGGTCCTTGAGCCGCTCGAGCAGCTCCACGATCGAGCCGCCGGTCGCGATCTCGTCGTCGAGGACGATCGCCCTGCGACCCGAGACGTCGCCCACGATCGAGTCGATGACGACCCGGTCGTCGGCCAGCCGCTGCTTGCTCCCGGCCGCGACGGGCAGGCCGAGCAGCCGGGCGAACTGGGTGGCGGTCTTGGCGTTGCCGAGGTCGGGGGAGACGACGACCGAGTCGGTGAGGTCGGTCCCGCGGAAGTGGTCCGCGAGCACCCCGATCGCGGTGAGGTGGTCGACCGGCACCGAGAAGAAGCCGTGGACCTGGGGCGCGTGCAGCGTCATGGTCAGGACCCGGTGGACGCCCGCGGCCACGAGCATGTCGGCGACGAGGCGGCCGCCGAGGGAGATGCGCGACGCGTCCTTCTTGTCCGAGCGGGCGTAGGCGTAGTGCGGGATGACGGCGGTGATCTGCGCCGCGGAGGCACCGCGTGCGGCGTCGACCATGAGGAGCAGCTCCATGAGGTGCTCCTGCGTCGGGGGCACCAGGGGCTGGACGATGTAGACGTCGCGCTGGCGGCAGTTGGCCAGCAGCTGCGCCTGCAGGCAGTCGTTGCTGAACCGCTTGATCTCCACCGGGGAGAGGTCGACGCCGAGCGCCCCGCAGATGCGGTGGGCCAGGGCGCGGTGGGCGCTTCCGCTGAAGATCACGATGTCGCGCAATGCGTCTCCCGGTGGGTCCGTGGGGGATCGGTCCGTGGCGGATCGGGTCGAGCCTAGCCCGCGCCGCCGTGATCCGGGACCGTCCCGGTGCACAGGTGGGCGCGCAGCTCCGCCACGAGCTCGGCCCGGTGGCGGCGCCCGGCCGGGGTCGCACCGGGCATCGAGGCGAAGCCGTGCGGCACCCGCAGGTAGTTGGTGTGCCGGACGGGAACGCCTGCGGCCCGCAGCGCCGCGGCATACCGCACGCCGTCGTCCCGGATGGGGTCGAGGTCGGCCGTCTGCACCAGTGCCGGTGGGAGCCCGTCGAGCCGTCCGAAGAGCGGCGACACCAGCGGCTCGCGCCAGTCGGCCTCCCGCGGGGCGTAGTGCGCGCGGAAGGCCAGGATGCTCTCGCGGGTCAGCATCGGGGCGTGGGCGTGCTCGGAGATCGACGGCGACCCCATGGTCATGTCGGTCGAGGGGTAGATGAGGGCCTGGTGGCGCAGGGGCGAGCCGCCGAGGTCGCGCAGCAGCTGCGCCGTCACCGCGGCCAGCGCCCCGCCGGCGCTGTCCCCGACGACCGACATCCGCGAGGTGTCGGCCCGCAGGACCGCCCCCTGGAGGGAGACCCACGACGTGGCGTCGTAGGCGTCGAGGGCGGCGGTGGGCGCCCGGTGCTCCGGGGCGAGCCGGTAGTCGACGCTGACGACGACGGCCCGCACCTGCGCGGCGAGGTGCGTGCACAGCGGGTCGTAGGAGACCACGTTGCCCTCGACGAACCCGCCGCCGTGGAAGAAGACCACGACCGGGACGTCGGTGTCGGTGTCCCGCACGGAGCGGGGACGGTAGATGCGCAGCGGGATGTCGTAGCCGTCGCGGGACGGCGCGGTGCCGTAGGTGATGCCCACGGACCGGTCCACCGGGCCGGTCACCCACGTGAACGGGGGCCGGGCCGGGTAGGTGCGCCCGCGCCGGCGGGCGATCCCCTCCCGTGTCAGTCGCTCGACCGGTGGCATCAGCACGTGGTCGAGCAGGGCCGTCAGTGCCGCGAGCCGCACCGGCATCGCGGCAGGGGAGTGGCGCATGGAGCGGAAGTCTCTCACCTAGGGTGGGACCGTGAGCGTGCGCCGCGTGATGGGGATCGAGACCGAGTACGGCATCTCCGTGCCGGGCGACCCCACCGCCAACCCGATGATCCTCTCCGGCCAGGTGGTCAACGCGTACGCGTCGATGCAGGGCATCCGCGCCGCCCACGCCTCCTGGGACTACGCCGACGAGGCGCCCCTGCGCGACGCGCGCGGGTTCGACATGGCCCGGGCGCTGGCCGACGCCAGCCAGCTGACCGACGAGGAGGACCCGACCATCGCGAACGTCGTCCTCACCAACGGCGCCCGCCTCTACGTCGACCACGCCCACCCCGAGTACTCCTCGCCCGAGGTCACCTCGCCCCGCGCCGCGGTGGCCTTCGACCGGGCGGGCGAGCTCATCATGGCCGAGGCGGTCCGCCGGCTGTCGGCGGTCCCGCCCGGGGTGAACCTCTACAAGAACAACACCGACGGCAAGGGCCAGTCCTACGGCACGCACGAGAACTACCTCATGCGGCGCGAGACGCCCTTCACCGACATCGTCCGCCACCTCGTCCCGTTCTTCGTCGCCCGCCAGGTCTTCACCGGCTCCGGGCGGGTCGGGATCGGCGTCGACTCCCGCAACCCCGGGTTCCAGCTCAGCCAGCGCAGCGACTTCTTCGAGGTCGAGGTGGGGCTGGAGACGACGCTCAAGCGGCCGATCATCAACACCCGCGACGAGCCGCACGCCGTGGCCGACCTGTACCGCCGGCTGCACGTGATCATCGGCGACGCGAACCACTGCGACGTCGCCAACCTGCTCAAGCTGGGCACCACCTCACTGGTGCTGGCGATGATCGAGGACCGCGCGATCGACGTCGACCTCACCGTCGCCCGGCCGGTCTCGACGCTCCAGCGGGTCAGCCACGACCCCAGCTGCCGTGAGCTCGTCGAGCTGCGGGACGGCACGAAGCTGACCGCGGTGCAGCTCCTGTGGCGCTACCACGAGCTCGCCGAGCGCTGGCTGGAGCGCCGGTATGCCGGGGAGCTGGACGAGGACACCGCGGAGGTCATGCGCTGGTGGGCGGTCGTGCTCGACAAGCTCGAGCGCGACCCGCGCGAGGCCGCTCGGGAGGTCGACTGGGTCGGCAAGCTGCAGGTGCTGCAGGGGTACATCGACCGCGACGGCCTCGAGTGGTCCGACCCCCGGCTGCGCGCCGTCGACATCCAGTGGTCGGACGTGCGCCCGGACAAGGGCATCTTCCACAAGCTGCGGGCTGCGGGCCGGTTCGAGGAGCTGGTGGGGGACGAGGAGGTCCTGCACGCCGTGCACGAGCCGCCGACCGACACCCGCGCCTACTTCCGCGGCAAGTGCCTGGAGAAGTACGCCGACCAGATCGCGGCCGCGTCGTGGGACTCGGTCATCTTCGACATCCCCGGCCAGAGCTCGCTGCAGCGGGTGCCGATGCTCGAGCCGCTGCGCGGCACCAAGGCCGGTGTCGGCGCCCTGCTCGACCGCAGTCCGGACGCCGCCACCCTCCTGCGCGAGTTGGCCTCGGCATCGGGTTAGGGTCGCACTAGGTTGGACGCACGCGGCGCAGCAGCGTCGACGGAGCAGCACGAGCGGGAGGTCACGGAGATGCCGAGCCAGGAGCAGAGCCGACCACAGCGCCGGGACGACGCGCCCGACGAGGCGCCGGAGCCCACCCCGGCCTCGCCCGAGGCGAGCGCCCGCAAGGAGAACCTCGACTCCGACATCGACAGCGTCCTCGACGAGATCGACGGCGTGCTCGAGTCCAACGCCGAGGAGTTCGTCCGCGGGTTCGTCCAGAAGGGTGGCCAGTGACCACGGACGCCGGCGCGGGGCGCCTGCCCGCGGCATACCTGTCCACGGGCTCGTCCTCCTTCACCGAGTTCGTCGGGGCCCACGCGCCCCACCTGCTCCCGTCGCGCCGGGCGCTGCCCCCGGGCAGCTCGCTCGAGGCGCCGCACGGCACGACCATCGTCACCGCGACCTTCGACGGCGGGGTCGTCATGGCCGGCGACCGCCGCGCCACCATGGGCAACCTCATCGCCAACCGCGACATGGAGAAGGTCTTCGCCGCCGACGAGTACTCCGCGGTCGGCATCGCCGGCACGGCGGGGCTCGCCATCGAGCTGGTCAAGCTCTTCCAGGTCGAGCTGGAGCACTACGAGAAGATCGAGGGCACGCTGCTCTCGCTCGAGGGCAAGGCCAACCGGCTGGCCTCCATGATCCGCGCCAACCTCGCCATGGCCATGCAGGGCCTCGCGGTGGTCCCGATGTTCGCCGGGTACGACCTCGACCGGAACCTCGGCCGGATCTTCTCCTACGACGTGACCGGCGGCTGCTACGAGGAGCACGACCACCACAGCGTGGGCTCCGGCTCGCTCTTCGCCCGCGGGTCGCTCAAGAAGCTGTGGCGCCCGGGCCTGTCGGCCGACGACGCGGTGCGGGTGGTCGTCGAGGCGCTCTACGACGCCGCCGACGACGACTCCGCGACCGGTGGCCCGGACGTCGGGCGGCGCATCTGGCCCACCGTGGCCGTGGTCGACCTCGAGGGCGTGCGGTTCGCCGCCGACGAGTCGCTGCGCGAGGTGGTCGAGTCCGTGATCGCCGGACGCCAGGGCAACCCGGGAGGTGCGCGATGAGCAGCATGCCGTTCTACGTCTCGCCCGAGCAGCTGATGAAGGACCGGGCCGACTACGCGCGCAAGGGCATCGCCCGCGGCCGGTCGGTCGTCGTCCTCGGCTACGACAAGGGGATCGCGTTCGTCGCGGAGAACCCGTCCCGGGCGCTGCACAAGGTGTCCGAGATCTACGACCGGATCGCGTTCGCGGCGGTCGGCAAGTACAACGAGTTCGAGAACCTGCGCGTGGCCGGAGTCCGGTACGCCGACCTGCGGGGCTACTCCTACGACCGCACCGACGTCACCGCCCGCGGCCTGGCCAACGCCTACGCGCAGACCCTCGGCACGGTCTTCACCCAGGAGTCCAAGCCCTACGAGGTGGAGATCGTCGTGGCCGAGGTCGGCGAGAGCGACGCGGACGACCAGATCTACCGGCTGACCTACGACGGCTCCGTCGCCGACGAGCACGGGTTCGTCGCGATGGGCGGGGCTGCCGACTCGATCGAGACCGGCCTGAAGGACCGCTGGCGCCCGGGCATGAGCCTGGGCGAGGCGCTCACGCTGGCCGTCGGCGAGCTCGGCAAGGACCCGTCCGGCGGCGCGGACCGCACCCTCACGGCGGCCCAGCTCGAGGTGGCCGTGCTCGACCGCGAGCGTCCCCGCCGGACCTTCCGGCGGATCGGCGGCGCGCTCCTCGAGGCGCTGCTCAGCACCGAGGACCCGACCCACGACGCGCCGTCGGAGGACGACCGCACGCCGGGGCGGCACGACACCCTCACGGGTGAGGGCACCGTGCGCGACGAGTCGACCAACCCGCAGACCCAGCGGCCGGCGGACGACGCCTGACGCCTCAGACGGGCAGGTGCTCGGCCAGCCACTGCTCCGTGGCGACCCAGGCCTGCTTCGACGCCTCCGCGTGGTGGAACAGCGGCGAGGGGTTGTCGAACGCGTGCCCCGCGCCGGCATACGTCAGGAACGTCGTGTCCCGCCCACCGCCGGTGACGGCGTCCTCGATCTCGCGGACCTTCGCCTGCGGGATGTAGTCGTCGGCCAGGCCGAAGTGGTGCAGGCTCGGGAGGGTGACCCTGGACGCCTGGCCGAGCAGGTCGGGCAGCGCCGAGCCGTAGTAGCTGACCAGCGCGTCGGGCCGAGCGCCGTCCTGCGCACCCTCGTCGGCGGTGGCAGCCGCGACTGCGAAGGCCAGCCCACCCCCGAAGCAGAAGCCGAGCACACCGACCGGGCCCTGCACCTCCTCCCGCTCGCGCAGGGCGGCGACGGCCGCCGCGGCGTCGCCGACGGCGGCGTCCCAGTCCAGCCGCTGCAGCAGCCCCATGGCCTCGGGCAGGCCGTCCTGCGCCTCGGAGACGACCTGGTCGCCCAGCCGCCAGTAGATGTGCGGCACGAGGACGACGTACCCCTGCGAGGCGAGGTCGCGGGCGCGTCCGCTGATGTACTCGGTGACGCCGAAGATCTCCTGCAGGAGCACGATTCCCGGGCCCTGGCCGCTCGGCGGGAGGTGGAGGTCGGCCGGCAGGTCCCCGCCCGTGACGGGGACGGTCAGCGTGGTCGCGTCGTTCTGGCTCATGCCGGACAACGTATGCCGCGCCGGGCCGGTCCGCCGGGCGAACCGCCTCAGGCGGTGGGCGCCGCGGCGTAGCGCAGGTAGGGCTTGACCTCCTCGACGTCCTCGAACCGCGCCCGGGCGTCCTCGGTCGACACGGTGGGCGCGACGATGACCCGCTCGCCCTGCCGCCAGTCGACCGGCGTGGAGAACGGGCCGGCGTCGTTGACCTGCAGGGCGTCGAGCGCGCGCAGGATCTCGTCGAAGTTGCGACCGGCGCTCTTGGGGTAGGTCAGCGAGAGCCGGACCTTGCCGGCCGGGTCGATGAGGAAGACCGAGCGGACGGGGGAGGTGTCGCCCGCGCCGGGGTGGATCATGTCGTACAGCTCGGCGACCTTGCGGTCGGCGTCGGCGACGATGGGGTAGTCGACCGAGGTCCCGGCGACGTCCTCGATGTCGCCCTTCCACGCCTCGTGGTCCTCCAGGGCGTCGACGGAGACGGCGAGCACCTTGGTGTTGCGGCGGGCCCACTCGTCCTTGAGCTGCGCCACGCGACCGAGCTCGGTCGTGCACACCGGCGTGAAGTCGGCCGGGTGGCTGAACAGGACCGCCCAGCCGTCGCCCTTCCAGTCGTGGAAGCTCAGCTCGCCCTCGGTGGTCTGGGCGGTGAAGTCGGGGGCGTCGTCGCCCAGTCGCAGCGTGGCCATGTCGGGGTCCTCCCAGAGGTAACGCGGTGTTTGTCGCGACCAAACATGCCGTTATTCATCGGGGGTGTGGATGCCGTGTCCGGATCGTGGACCCGCCACGAGCGTGAGGAGCGCGTCCGCGAGGGCGCCGAGGCTGTCCGGGTCCAGCAGGGCGCCGTAGTGGTCCGAGTCCAGCGACAGGGTGCGGACGTCCGCCGGCAGGTGCGCCTCGGCCAGCCGGCCGGGGGAGTACAGTCCCGGCTCCTGTCCCAGCGGGCCGCGCGCTGCCCAGGCGAGCACGGCGGGGCACTGGAGCGTGTGGACCGCCGCGAGCGTGGCCGGGTCGCTCATCATGTCGGTCCAGTCGGCGCGCACGCACTCCAGCGAGCTGCTGGACCGCATCGCACCCGGCGGCCCGGTGAGGTCGTGCTCGAGGTATGCCGCGAGCGCCTCGCCGTTGGGGCGCGTGAGGGCGGGGCCGAGGGCCGGGTGCCTGCGCCAGTGGTCGAGGTACGCCTCGGCACCCGCGAAGGTCATGGTGAGCCGGTCCATGGCCGGGCCGATGACGCCGTGGAGGACCTCGTCGACGTCGAAGGTGCGGGGGCTGGGGTAGGAGAGGCCTCCGTCGAGGAGCAGCACCCCGCCCACGAGGTCGGGGCGGCTCGCCGCGGCCAGCGCGGCCACGAACGCGCCCATCGAGTGGCCCGCCAGCACCGGCCGGTCGAGCCCGAGGTGCTCGATGACCGCCACCACGTCCCGGACGTGGTCGGCGAGCCCGGTGGATCGCAGCCCGCAGCTCTCTGCCCGGCCGCGCAGGTCCGGCGCCACGACGGACACCCTGCCGGCGAGGGTGGCCGCGAGCGGCCGCCAGGCCAGCCCGTTCGAGGAGATGCTGTGCAGGGCGAGGACCGTCCCGGCGCCGGGAGCTCCCTGTGCGAGCAGGTGCACGGTCAGCGCACCACCGGCTACCGGCACCTGGCGGGTCCCCACGTCCACGTCGTTCCCCCTGCCCGGTCGGTCCGTCGGATCGACGACGCTACGGGCCCGCGACAGCCCCGGACATGGTGCGGACACCCACTTCACAGCACCCAGCGTGTGGGCCGATCACGGCGCCTGCGTGCGGGTGCGCGCGGCGGCCAGCAGCTCGCGCTCGTCGGCGGGGGAGAGCCCGGCCCGGCGGGGCCTCCCCGGCCCCTGTCGCAGCTCCCACTCCAGCACGTCCCGCAGCGTGTCCTGCAGCGGGCGGGTCACCAGGCCGAGCGCCTCGGCGGCGGAGGTGTCACGGGCCATGAAGCCGGCATACTCCGGCAGCGGGAGCCACGTCGGCAGGGACCGCTCGCCACTCCACGGCGCCACGCCGTGGTCCTCGAGCCACTGCGGCGGCACGGCGACCACGTCGCCGTCGTGTGCCGCCACGTGCCGTGCCGTGGCGAGGTGCTCGGCGAGGGGCAGGGTCGGCCCGGAAGCGTTGACGACACCGGTGGCGCCGCGCGCACCGGCCCCGACGAGCCAGGCCGCGAGGTCCCGGGCGTCGACCAGCTGTGTGGTCAGGGGGCTGTCGGGGACGAGGACCGCACCGTCGGTCGTCGCCGGGTGGGCGAAGCGCAGCGGCCAGTAGCCGGTGCGGTCCGAGATGTCGCCGGGGCCGCCGAGGAGACCAAGACCCACGTCCCCGTGCGGGGCCCGAGCGCCGCGACGGCGCAACGCACGTGGCTGGGCTGGCGCGCGACGTCGACGACGACGTCCCACTCGCCGCCGACCTCGCCGTACGCGTCCGGGCGGCTCCGACCACGGTCCCGGACGCGCTGTCGACGGCTTGCGCCCTGGGCGGACGCGCGACGGGAGCGTCTCCGATGGGGGCGCTCCCGTCGTCGGCGGTGGGGGTCAGGCGCGGCTGGTCGCCCGCCGGTCCGCCTGGGCCGTGTCGGCCTCCGCCTCGTCCGCCTCGACCTCGTCGGACTCGTCGGCCTCCGCGACGTCCGTCTCGGAGTGCGCGTCGGGGCCCGGCTCGGCCGCCTCGGCGTCCTGGGTCGCGGCCACGTCGTCGTCCTGCTCCTCCGCCACACCCTGCTCGGAGTCGACGGCCTGCTCTGCACCCGCGTGCTCGGACGCCTCGTCGCCCGCGGCGGGCTGGTCGTCCTGGACGGCGTGCGCATCTGCGCCCGCCTGGTCCGTGGTGGGCGCAGACGCCTCGTCGAGCCCGCCGACCATCGCTGCGCCCCCGAGGGTGGCCAGCATCTGCCGGACGTTGCTGAGCTGGGCGGTGATGCTGTCGCGGCGGGCGGTGGCGGCGGCGAGCTCGCGCTCGGAGTCGCGCCGGATCCGCTCGGCCTGCTCGCGTGCCGCGGTGACGACCTGCTCGGCCTCCGCCCGGGCGCTCTCCAGCAGCCGGGTGCTCTCGGCCTGGGCCTCGGCGTGGGCCCGCTCGCTCTCCGCGCCGAGCTGCTCGGCACGCTGCTGGGCCTGGGCGAGGGCCTGCTCGTGCTGGGCCATCTGTGCCGCGAACTCGGCAGCAGCCTTGTCCCGGCGCTGGCCGAGGGTGGCCTCGAAGTCGGCGGCCGACGCGGCCGCCCGCGCCCGCTGGTGCTCGTAGAAGGCCTCGGCCTCCTCGCGGCGGGCGGAGGCCTCGCGGTCGGCGTCGTCGAGGATGGCGTCGGCCTGCTGCTTGGCCTGCTCGACCACGCGGGTGGCCTCCGAGTCGGCCTTGGCCCGCACGGACTCGGCGTAGCGGTCCGCGTCGGTGCGGGCCTGGTCGGCGGCCAGCCGCGAGGTGCCCGCGAGCGTCTCGGCGTCGGCCCGGGCGTTGGCACGGATCTCGGCGGCCTCCTCGTCGGCCATGGTGAGGATCGCGCCGATGCGCTCACCGAGGTCGGCGTAGGTCGGCGCCGCCGCCTTGCGCTGCTCGGCCTGCAGCTCCTGCAGGGAGCGGCGGATCTGGGCCTGCTCCTCCTGCGCCGCGGCGAGGGAGGCGCGCAGCTCGCTCACCTCGACGGTGCGCTCGGCTGCCTCGCGCCGGGCCTGCTCCAACGCGCTGGCGTTCTCCGCGCGCCACTGGTCGACCTGGGCCGGGTCGTAGCCGCGCAGCACGCTGCGGAAGGAGGTGGTGTCACTCATGGTCGGTCCGTTCGTTCTCGGTGGTGGGGGAGTCGGTGGTGGGGGAGTCGTGGGGGGCGTCATGGGTCGAGGTCGCTGCCGGATCGGCGGCGGCCGGGCGCTCGGGCACCGCGAGGGCGTCGATGACGCCGGAGAGGTGGCCCAGCTGCTTGGTGATGTCCTCGCGCCGGGCGGCCAGGACGGCGACCTCGGCCCGGGCGCGGTCGAGCATCGCCCGCGCCTCGGCCCGGACCCGGTCGGCCTCGGCGCGCGCCTGCGTCGTCGTGCTCACGAGCTGCTCGCGGGCCTGGCGGTGGTTCTCGTGCGTCTCGCGCTGGAGCCGCTCGATCTCGACCGCGGTCCGCTCGCGCACCAGACGGGCGGCCTTCTCGGCCTCCTCGACCCTGCGGCGGGCCCGCTCGTCGGCGGCGCGCTCGGTCTCGGCCACGGACCGCTGCACCCGCTCCGCGTGCTCCTCCGCCGCGGTCGTGGTCCGCTGCGCGTGCTGCTGGGCGGCAGTCATGACGGCCTCGGCCTGGGCGCGCAGGCGCTCGGCCTCGGCCCGGGCGGCCTCGCGCTCGGAGCGGGCCCGGTGCGCGGCCCGGGCCAGCGCGCTCTGGATCAGCTGGCGGCGCGACCGCATCCGGGCGGCCAGCTCGCGGTGGGTCTCGCGGCGCTGCCGCGCCACCTCCGCCTCGCCCTCGTCGAGGATCCTGCGGACCGTGTCCTGGCCCCACTTGAGGTGCTCCTCGGCCTGGCTCATGATCTCGCCGGCCTCGGCGTGGGCACGCTCGAGGCGCTCCCGCGCCTCGGTGCGGGCCCGGTCGAGCAGCTCCGCGGCCTCACGCTCGGCTTCTTGGCGCAGCAGCACCGCCTCACCCGTGAGCCGCTCCGACTCGGCCTCGGCCCGCGCGCGCACCTCGGCCACGTCGCGCTCCGCGGCCTCGCGCAGGGCTGCGAGCTCGGACTGCTGGTCCTCGTCGCGCTGCGCGAAGTGGGCGTCCATGCGCTCCACGCCGGCGGCAAAGGCCGCGTCACGCTCCTGTTCGTGCGCGGCATACCGCGCCATGGCCGCGTCGTAGTCGGCCTGGGCGGCTGCCCGCAGCTCCTCCGCGCGCGCCGTCGCCTCCTCGAGCAGGGACTGGGCCTCGGCACGTGCCGAGCTGACGGCCTCGTCGCTGGTGCGGGTCGCCGACTCGGTGAGCATCGAGGCCTGCTCGGCGGCGTCGGCGACGAGGGCCTGGGCTTCCTGCTGGGCCTCCTCGAGCGCGCGCCCGGCCTGGTCGCGGTCCCGCGCGGCGTCGGCGTGCCGGCGCTCGGCGTCCTCCAGCAGCTCGCGGGCACGCGCGCGCAGCGCCTCCGCCTCCGACCGGGCCGTCGCGAGGACCTCGTCGGTCTCTGCTCGCATGGCGTCGGCGTAGGCCTGGGCGCGCTCGAGGATGGACTGCGTGTGCCGGGTGAGGTCGCCGACCTGGACGGTCGTCTGGCCCTGGGTCCGGCTCGCCGCGTCCGTGGGGGCGTCGGGCATGGCGCCAGTCTCTCGCATGCCGGGCCCCAGATGCAGCCAGGGCAGGACCTTTCGGACCATCCCTTTACCAAGTGGGCGCTGACCTGCGCCGATGCGTGGACTGACACCCCCGGCGGGCGGGTGCGGCCTAGAGTGTCGTCATGGAGCGCCGGATCTTCGGGATCGAGAACGAGTACGGCATCACCTGCACCTTCCAGGGACAGCGGCGGCTCACGCCCGACGAGGTCGCGCGCTACCTCTTCCGCAAGGTCGTGTCGTGGGGCCGGTCCTCGAACGTGTTCCTGTCCAACGGGTCCCGGCTGTACCTCGACGTGGGGTCCCACCCCGAGTACGCCACGCCCGAGTGCGACCACGTCCGCCAGCTCGTCATGCACGACAAGGCGGGGGAGCGGATCGTCGAGGGGCTCGTCGCCGACGCCCAGGAGCGGCTCGTCGAGGAGGGCATCGAGGGCGAGATCTACGTCTTCAAGAACAACACCGACTCGGCCGGGAACTCCTACGGCTGCCACGAGAACTACCTCGTCGGCCGCGCGGGCGAGTTCCAGCAGCTGTCGGACGTCCTCATCCCCTTCCTCGTCAGCCGCCAGATCACCTGCGGGGCCGGCAAGGTCGTCACGACCAGCAAGGGCGCCACGTACTGCGTGAGCCAGCGCGCCGACCACATCTGGGAGGGCGTCTCCTCCGCCACCACCCGCAGCCGGCCGATCATCAACACCCGCGACGAGCCGCACGCCGACGCCGAGCGCTACCGCCGGCTGCACGTCATCGTCGGTGACTCGAACATGAGCGAGACGACGACGATGCTCAAGGTCGGCTCGGCCGACCTCGTCCTGCGGATGATCGAGGCCGGGGTCGTCGTGCGCGACCTCACCCTGGAGAACCCGATCCGCGCCATCCGGGAGATGAGCCACGACATGACGGGCCGCAAGACGGTGCGGCTGTCCAACGGCCGGGAGCTGTCCGCGCTGCAGATCCAGGGCGAGTACCTCGAGCGGGCCACCGCCTTCGCGGACCGCGAGGGGCTGCAGGACCCCATCCACAAGCAGGTGCTCGACCTGTGGGAGCGCACCCTGCGGGCCGTGGAGACCCAGGACCTGTCGCTGGTCGACACCGAGATCGACTGGGTCATCAAGCACAAGCTCATCACCGGGTACATGGCCAAGCACGACCTGCCGATGGAGCACCCGCGCATCGCCCAGCTCGACCTGGCGTACCACGACGTCAACCGGCAACGCGGCCTGTTCTACCTGCTGCAGAAGCACGGACGTGCCGCCCGCGTCTGCACCGACCCCGAGGTGTTCGAGGCCAAGACGACGCCTCCGCAGACGACCCGGGCCAAGCTGCGCGGCGACTTCATCAAGGCCGCCCAGGAGCACCGGCGCGACTTCACCGTCGACTGGGTGCACCTCAAGCTCAACGACCAAGCCCAGCGGACCGTGCTGTGCAAGGACCCCTTCGCCGCGGTCGACGCGCGGGTCGAGCGGCTCATCGAGGGCATGCGCGGCTGATCCCGTTTCGGGAACCCACAGCCCGCGTGGTTATGGTGGGCGCTGGTCCGACCCCGATCGAAAGCCCCCACCGTGCACCCACGACGTATCCATGCCCTCGGCGCCGCCGTCCTCGCCGCAGCCCTGACCCTCACCGCCTGCGGCAGCGGCAGCGACGGCAAGGGCTCGCCCCTCGACAAGATCACCGTCACCGGTGGCAGCGACGCCACGGCCCCCACCGTCAAGGTCCAGCCGCAGCCGCTGAGCGTCACCGACACGACCACCCGCGTCGTCAAGCCCGGCTCGGGCCCCGTGGTGACCAACGACGAGATCGTGAGCATCAAGTACGTCCTGCTCAACGGCAAGGACTCCTCGGTGCTCGACTCCAACTACGGCAAGCAGAACCTCGGCCTCAACCTCGGCGCCAACGACCTGCTGCCCGGGCTCAAGAAGGGCCTCGCCAACCAGAAGGTCGGCTCGCGCATCCTCGTGGCCATGCCGCCCAAGGACGCGTTCGGCACGCAGGGCAACACCGAGCTCAAGGTCGGCGCCAAGGACACCGTCGTCTTCCTCATGGACGTGCTGTCCGCGACCAGGCCACTGGCCTCCGCCGAGGGCAAGGCCGTGACGCCGCCCGCCGGCCTGCCGACCGTCAAGGTCGAGCCCGGCCAGCAGGCGACCATCACGATGCCCAAGAACGCCAAGGCCCCCGCCAAGACGGTCAGCCAGCCGCTCATCATCGGCTCGGGCGCCAAGGTCGAGTCCGGCCAGACGGTTCGCGTGGCCTACACCGGAGCGGTCCTGTCGACCGGCAAGGTCTTCGACTCCTCGGCCAAGACGCCGCAGAAGTACTTCGAGACGGTGATCGGCAAGCAGCAGGTCATCAAGGGCTGGGACTCGACGATCGTGGGCGCCACGGTCGGCAGCCGGTTGCTCCTGCTCGTGCCGCCGGCGGACGGGTACGGCGCCGCCGGCCAGCCGCAGGCCGGCATCAAGGGCACCGACACGCTCGTCTTCGTCGTCGACATCCTCGCGGCCTACTGAGCCGCACCCCCCATCCGCGAACGAACAGGAGAGCCACATGGGCTTCGACCCGAGCACGACCAAGCCGGAGATCGACTTCCCCGGTGACGAGGCGCCCAGCGACCTCGTGATCGAGGACATCAAGGAGGGCGACGGCCGCGAGGCCAGGGCCGGCGACACCGTGCTGGCGCACTACGTCGGGGTCGCGCACTCCACCGGCGAGGAGTTCGACGCGTCGTGGAACCGCGGCGCGCCGCTGGACTTCCCCCTCGGCGCGGGCCGTGTCATCCAGGGCTGGGACCAGGGCATCGTCGGCATGAAGGTCGGCGGCCGGCGCAAGCTGGTCATCCCGCCGCACCTCGGCTACGGCGACCGCGGCGCCGGTGCGGTCATCAGGCCGGGCGAGACGCTGATCTTCGTCGTCGACCTCGTCGACGTTCGCTGAGCACGCACCCCACGCGCGGTCGCTGAACCGCGCGCAGCTACTCCGACAGCAGCCGGGCGGCCCACCGCCC